>NZ_VMMR01000005.1:14247-55558 GCF_013277285.1 Streptococcus sp. 339
GAAGTCAGTAACATATATATACGGCAAGGCGACGCTGACGTGGTTTGAAGAGATTTTGAGTATAATCTTTCTCGAAGCGCTATTACCCCTTTTTTGTCCCCTGAAATCGAGTAGGAGCTAAGACTAGCTCCCTTATCTAAGTATCGGAATACGGCTGTTCAACTAAACTTTAGAAAGAACTTCTCCCCCTTCTCTCAGTTCACAGAAGCGTTTTATACATACCGTCCTATATTTCATGAACAAGACGTTTTCAGGCTAGCATCCTATCAGACAATCTATTTTAAAGATAACCGTGACTCAGGATCACTTCTATCTGTCGTTTTCTCTTTATAGTGATAGACCTCACGGGATAAGTCGTACATCTATCCTCGTTTATACAAGATATGAGGACGTTAAAAGGTTACAGTGAAAATAGGAAATCTTAGTACGAATTCAATTACTCTCGTGCTTTATGTACTACCTTTTTGGAATTTAGAGTTCTGAGCCCCCTTATCCACTATATACACCTTACTATCACGTTCCTGTTCGTAGAGCCACGATTTCGCTATCCCTTCCTCTGACGATTCTTATTTCCAGCGACAGACTTAAAACGGTCTATCCCCAGACCGTTTTAACCCGCTACCTCACGATAGTCAGGCTTGGGAATCGCTATTTGACTCGCCGAGAACTTTGACATCAGATATACTATAACAAAGTGAAATAAGAATCAAACAATTTAATTTTAAAATTCAAATCAATTGATAACAATATTTTAGAAGATATGCTGTGCTATTCCAGATTCAGTTTGCTATACATGCCCGTCGTACCACAAAATCCCGTGTCTGATCAGACACGGGATTTTTTTATCTTCTTTACTGAGATGAATTGTCTTTTTTAGTTCGTGCCAACCTCAAGGCACGATTTGGATTGAGACGATTAAACAGTTCTTCCAATTTCTTTTCATTCCAAACGTCTGCAGCGGAAACAAAGTTGCCATCCGCATCTCGGAAAGATATCGGTTTATCTCCCATATCAATCTCCTAGTCTACAAATTCAAACTCAAATTTACCAATGCGGACTAAATCCCCATCCTTAGCACCACGCGCACGAAGGGCTTCATCAACTCCCATACCACGAAGTTGGCGGGCAAATTTCATGACTGATTCGTCACGATCAAAGTTGGTCATATTAAAGAGTTTCATCAGTTTTTCACCAGAAAGTACCCATGTCGCATCGTCATCACGGCTAATTTCAAAGGCTTTCTCTTCCTCGTCAAATCCATAGTAAGCTTCTTCTTCCATATCGGACTCGTCGTAAAGCAAGAATTCTGGTGTCTTGTCTAACAATTCAGCTGTAGCATCCAAAAGCGTAGCCAGACCTTGCTTGGTCAAACCAGATATTGGGAAGATAGCTGGTAACTCTTCAAATTCATCGTAGTTTTCAGCCAATTTTTTCTTAAATTCTTTAAGATTTTCTTGACTCTCAGGCATGTCCATTTTGTTAGCTACAATAATCTGTGGACGCTCCATGAGACGAAGATTGTATGACTCTAACTCCTTGTTAATGGCAAGATAATCCTCATAAGGATCACGTCCTTCGCTAGCTGACATATCAATAATATGAAGGATGACACGGGTACGCTCAATGTGACGGAGGAACTGAGTTCCCAAACCAACACCTTGACTAGCCCCTTCAATCAAACCTGGCAAATCGGCTACTGCAAAGGATTCACCTGATTGGGTGCGAACCATACCTAGATTTGGCACAATGGTCGTAAAGTGGTAGGCACCAATTTTAGGTTTAGCCGATGTGATAACACTTAAAAGTGTTGATTTCCCTACAGATGGGAATCCTACTAAACCAACATCTGCCAAGATTTTTAGTTCCAATTGTAACTCACGTTCCTGACCTGGTTCCCCATTTTCAGAGATTTCAGGTGCAGGATTTTTTGGTGTTGCAAAGCGGATATTTCCACGACCACCACGACCTCCGTGGGCAACGATAAATTCTTGTCCATGTTCAATCAAATCTGTCAAGACCTTGCCAGTCTCTGCATCACGAACAGTCGTACCTTGTGGTACTCGAACTATAAGGTCCTCAGCACCACGTCCATGCATTCCTTTGGTCATTCCTTTTTCACCAGAATCAGCCTTGAAATGACGATTGTAGCGGAAATCCATGAGGGTACGTAGTCCTTCGTCTACAACGAAAACCACATTACCTCCACGTCCACCATCACCACCCCAAGGACCGCCATTAGGGACATATTTTTCACGGCGAAAGGCAACCATGCCATCACCACCATTACCAGCCTTGACCTTAATCTTGGCTGTATCTAAAAACATACTCATTTTTTCTTCTCACTTTAAAAAAGGGCTGGGAAATCCCAGTCACAAAATTTTCTTGAATCTTTTTATAGATTACTGAGGGCACCAATTGCAGTTGCAAAAATACCCAAAATACTTGCTACTAACATGATAAGCACGATAAGCAAGGTTAATTTCTCAAACATCGTTTTTTTACGTTTTCCATTATCTCCAAATGCCATTTTTATCTCCTTCGTTACATTCTATTTTCTATTATCTTAGCATGAATTCAGCTAGTTTTCAATAGTCAGTTGCTACTGGTGCAATAATCCATAAAATGATATAAGCTACAATTCCAGCTCCGTAACAGCAAGCAAGGACACCCCAAATGATTCGAACAATAGTTGGATCCATATCTAGATAATGGGCCACCCCGGCACAAACACCAGCAATCTTTTTGTCACGACCACTTCTCATTAATCGTTTATTCATAGCTTGTCCTCTTTCTATTCTTCACGGTCTTTCCAATAATCTCTCATGCTAATCAGCTGTGTTTTTGATGCCTTTAGCATTCGTCTTGATCCTTTTACCGGTACAGCAACCACCTGTTGCGGAAGATACAAAACTGTCTTAAAGATTCGCTGACTGACCGTATCATCTTTAGCTAAATCTTTCTGGAAATTATTTGAAATAATGGCATCCAAATAAAATTCATGCACTCGTTTTCCAAAGTTCTCAGCTGAAATCTCGTATAATTTCGTTGATAAGGTATGCTCATTCATGTCTGGTGTTGCAATCAGGGCCTCCAGAATAGCTCCAGCCAAATCATGTTCTCCATAGTACAAGGTTCCAAACATTTTATCACTGATCAGATTGTCCAGATAAGGATTTCCATGAGCAATGACAGGCGTCCCACTAGCTAAGCTTTCCAAGTAGGTCAAACCTTGCGTTTCGCTTGTCGATGCCGAAATGAAGAAATCCGCCGCTTTATAGTAAAGAGCCGTCTCACTAGGAGCAATCATCCCTGTAAAGATGACTGAGTCTTGAATCTCTAGGTTCTGGGCTTGCTCTTTGAGGTCATTCAGATAAGGGCCATCCCCAGTTACTACCAGTTTAACCTTGTCTTCCTCTTTCAGAACATCAGCAAAGGCTGCTAAAACTGCTTGAATATTTTTTTCATAGGAAATTCTCGAAAGACTCAGCAACATCTTTTCATCATCTTGAATCCCTAGTTTACTACGCAGTTCTTTCAAATTTTCTTGCTTGATTTCTGGACGTTCAAACTTGGCTAATTCAATCCCAGTTGGAATGACCCGTTTTTCAACCTTGACCTTATAGTCAGATAGTAAATCACGAACAATCTCACTCGGGCAAATAACCCCATCCACGTCATGAAGGAAACCTCTGACCAGATACTTGACCATACTCGGACGAATCAGCATTCCCTTAGCAATATAATGCACATAGTCTTCGTACTGGGTATGATAGGTATGGATAACTGGAATCTTCAATTCACGCGCAATCCAAATCCCCAACAAGCCAAGAGAAAATTCTGTCTGGGTATGGATAATATCTAACTGGTACTGTTTGGCAATTTCCAGTGCCTTGCTAAAACCTCGATAGGCAAAGCGGCGGTCCTTAAAAGCAAAGAAGGGAACACTTGGGATGCGGATAATTTGCCAATCTTCGTAGCGATTGACATCCTTATCTGTCGTCGTAAAGATAAAAACAGCATGTCCCTGCTTTTCAAGTTCTGTTTTCAAGGTTCGAATACTGGTCGCAACACCAGAAACCTGAGGAAAATAGGTATCTGTAAATAAACCAATTCGCATAGATTACCTCACTTTTTACTTTCTCCCTAAAGCGGCTTGTTTCTCATAAAAGTTCAACCAGATTTGTAACAGATGCTCTTCAGAATACTCTCTGGAAATATTCTTAGCCTTTTCTTTGAGATCTTTTAAGGCAGCAGGATTTGCTTGATATTCCAAAATAGCCTCTTTCATCTCTTCTCTACCCGCTGTCGCCCGATAATTTCCCTCCAAAATCACCTTATAGAGATCTAAATCACGCAACATAATAGGAGCCTCACAACTCGCAGCTTCTAAAATAGTCATAGGAAAGAGCTCATTGTAACTAGGCAACAAGAAAAGATCCGCTAGAGCATACAATTCGCGCATCCGCTCTGGCGATACAATGCCTGGAAACATCAAATTTTCAGGTGGATTTTCCATGATTTTCTTGTAGCGTTCATAACCATCTGTCATGCCACCAAAAGAGAAACCGCCAGCCCAGATAAAGGTAATCTGTGGCAATTCCTCAGCCAGACGGATAAAATCATCAATCCCTTTGCGTTTCTGAACTTGACCAGCACCTACTACGATAAACTGATTGTCACTAAGACCTAGCTCTGTTCGCAGTCTGACTACCTCTTCTTGTGGAAGTGGATGCCATTTTTCCTTGTTTACAAAGTTAGGAATATAAGTCACTTTTTCACGTGGAATACCAGCTGCCACCAAATCCTCGATAAACATCGGATTGACCACCACCAAGTGCTCCATCCGGTTGTAAAAAGAAAATACATAGCGTTTCACAATTCCCTTTAAGAAAAATGGAATTTTCAAACTTCCCTCAAGTGTATCAGGCAAGAAATGCACATAGCCAATCTTTCTCCCTGAGCGTTTCTTTTGGAATGTTGATAAATAATAGGGGAAATCAATTGTATGAAAGTGAGTCACATCTGCCTCTATTGGAAGATTTTCTGTAACAATCAATTGGTCCTTTGCATCTCGGTGAAGAAGACGAACTAATTCACGGTAAGCACCTGAAACTCCTTGTCCTGCTACTTTCTCACTTGAACTCAACATATTGATGCGTAATTTCTTTTTTTCCATAACTACTATTATATCATTTTCTTTGAATAAAATCAGCAAAAGAAAGGAGAGACTAGAGGAAAAGAGGGGGAAATTTCCTCACTTTTCCAACGGTCTCTCACATGCTTTTATATGTTTACTTAATGCCTAGGGCAATGCGTGCATAGCGACTCATTTTTTCAACTGTCCAGGCCGGATACCAGACTAATTTGACCTCAGTATCCGTTACTTCTGGCACCTCTGTCATAGCATCATAAATCTGATCCGTCAAAAGGTCTGCTAGAGGACATCCCATAGTTGTCAACGTCATATCAATCTCTGTTTGCCCTGTGTCGCCGTCAAAACGAATCTCATAAATCAAACCAAGATTGACAATATCGATTCCCAACTCAGGGTCGATAACTTCTTCCAAGGCTGATAAAATTCGTGTTTTGATATTTTCAATTTGCTCTTCTGTATAAGCCATATTTTCCTCACTCTTAGTCTTCAATAAAATCACGAAGCGGTTTGCTACGACTTGGTTGGCGTAGTTTTCTCAAAGCCTTGGCTTCAATCTGACGGATACGCTCACGAGTGACATTAAAGACTTTACCCACATCTTCAAGGGTGCGCATTTTTCCATCATCTAGTCCAAAACGTAGACGCAGAACATTTTCTTCACGGTCTGTAAGAGTATCCAAGACCTCATCCAACTGCTCACGCAAGACGATACGAGTTGTATAGTCCACTGGATTTTCAATCACTTCATCTTCGATAAAATCCCCAAGGTGGCTATCATCCTCTTCACCGATCGGTGTTTCAAGGGATACCGGTTCTTGAGCAATCTTCAAGATTTCACGAACCTTATCAGGTGTCATATCCATACGTTCAGCGATTTGTTCTGGCGTTGGATCCTGTCCCAATTCTTGAAGGAGATTACGCTGTTCACGAACAAGCTTGTTAATCGTTTCAACCATGTGAACTGGGATACGAATAGTACGAGCTTGATCCGCAATAGCACGAGTGATTGCTTGACGAATCCACCAAGTTGCGTAAGTTGAGAACTTGAATCCTTTAGAATAGTCAAACTTGTCAACCGCCTTCATCAAGCCCATATTTCCTTCTTGAATCAAGTCAAGGAACTGCATACCACGACCGACATAGCGTTTGGCAATGGAAACAACCAAACGAAGATTGGCTTCCGCAAGACGTTGTTTGGCTTCGATATCACCAGCTTCAACAGCCAGTGCCAACTCTTTCTCCTCTTCATTGGTCAAGAGAGGAACGACCCCTATTTCTTTCAAGTACATACGGACAGGGTCATTGACCTTAGCAGAAGTTGACCCAATCAAGTCCTCATCGCTGAGTTCTGGTTCTTCTTCATTGCTAAGAACACGCGCACTTGGATTTCCTTCGTTATCTGTGATAGAAATCCCTGCATCCTGAATCCGTTGCAAGAGATCTTCAATCCCATCAGCGTCCAAGGTAAAAGGAATAACCAGACTTGCATTGATTTCATCATCTGTTGCTGTCCCTTTTTGCTTATGATTACGGATAAATTCTGCTACCTGTACGTCAAATGTTGTTACTTCTTTTTGTTTTGTTGCCATTATTACTCCATTCTTCTCTTTTGGGAAATTAAACGTTCCAATTCTTCTAGGGCTGTATCTGTATCTCCTACATGGCTAGCTTCCTGCACCTTCTTTTTGATTCTCATATTGTCCTGATTCAAGAGAGCCTTGTTTCGAGTCATCTCTACTTCACTAAGTTCCTGCGGCGATATCTCAGCAGGCAAATCCTGAGCTAAAACTTGGTACCAAGCTCTTTCAACTTCCTCTGTCTGCTCTGCTAAAACTTCTGGAGGAAGATTGCCATACTGGCCAAGCAAGTCATATAAGACCTGAAATTCAGGTGTGTTAAATGAAAAGTCTTCTCGCAAACGGTAATCGTTTAAAACAAGAGGGGAGTCCATCATTCGATAAAGTAGATGAGCTTCTGCCCTCATAATAGCCGATAACTGCTTGGTGACAGGCATAGTGATTTGCGTCGGTCTGGAAACCCCTTCCATGCGATTCTGCCTTTGTGCCTGACGGCTTTCATTAACAATCTGCTCAATCTGGGCATAATCAAAGGATGCCAGACTGTCAGCTAAAATATGAATATAGCTGTTTTGAGCAGTGATAGACTTTTCTTGAACAATCAAGGGAGCTATTTTTTCAATAAACTCAATCTGGGCCTGCAGATTTTCACTGTTTTCAGGCTTGTACTGGTGAATGTAAAACTCAATCGGACTAATACGAGTTTTTGTTAATAGATAGGCCAAGTCTTCTGGTCCATTTTTTTGTAGATACTCATCTGGATCCAAGTTATCAGGCATGCTGACGATTTGCACAGGTATATCACCAATTTCGTCCAGCGCTTTCAATGTCGCAGCTTGCCCAGCCTTATCACCATCGTATACCAGAACTAACTTCTTGGTTAACCTTTTCAGATGCTCAACATGCTCACGACTCAAGGCTGTTCCCATAGATGCGACAGCATTTTCTATTCCAGCCCGATAGGCTGCAATGACATCCATGAATCCTTCCATCAGATAAATCTCACTGGCTTTTCCAGAAGATTTTTTTGCCCTATCCATATGATATAATTCGTAACTTTTGTTAAAAATTGCAGTCGATCGGCTATTTTTATACTTAGAAGTTTGTGAATCCGTTTTCTGCCAGATACGACCTGAGAAGGCAATAACCTTTCCTTGGTCATTTGTCAGGGGAAACATAATCCGATTGTGAAAGGTATCTACAAATTGATTAGCATCCGAGAGATAAAACAGTCCCGAATCTAGGAAATCCTCATCACGATACTGACCAGACAAACGTTGATAGAGATAATTTCGTTCTGGAGGTGCTAAACCAATCCGAAAATGCTTGAGCACTTCATCTGTCAAACCACGCTGATAAAGGTAGTTTCTGGCCTCTTCTCCCATAGTCGTTGTCATGAGAATAGCATGATAAAATTTGGCTGCATCTTCGTGCATATCATAAAGAGCTTGGTGAGGTGAGGCTGGCTTCTGCTCACTATAAAGCGGTTTTTCCACCTCTATCCCAACACGCTGACCTAAGATTTGGACAGCCTCCATAAAGGGAACCCCTTGGTACTCCTCGATGAATTTAAAGACATCACCTGAGCGACCACAACCAAAACAGTGGTAAAACTGCTTGTCCTCTACAACGTTGAAAGAAGGTGTTTTTTCACCATGAAAAGGACAGAGCCCTAGATAGTTCCGTCCTGCCTTTTGTAAAGAAATCACATCTCCTATGACTTCCACAATGTTGGCATTGTTTTTGATTTCTTCAATGACTTGTTTGTCAACCATACACAATACCTCCATGTTATCATAGCTTACTTTATATAGTATACTTTATTTCAGAAAAAAAGTAAACCATTTCACTCATTTTCCTTACTTTATTCAAAGAGCTGATAATAATCAGAGATTTTCATTTTTGCTTTATCTTCTTGGTTCAAATCTTGTATAATCCGTCCTTCTTTCATGACAATTAATCGATTGCCATACTTAAGAGCATCTTCCATATGATGAGTAATCATAAGCGCTGTCAGCTGGTCATTCTTAACAAATTCATCTGTCAATTCCATAAGGGAAACACTGGTCTTTGGATCAAGAGCTGCAGTATGCTCGTCTAACAAGAGTAATTCAGGACGCTTCAAGGTTGCCATCAAGAGACTCAAGGCTTGTCTTTGACCACCTGATAAAAACTCAATCGGTGTATTCAAATGCTTCTCAAGACCATTTCCTACTTTTTCAATTGTAGCCTGAAACTCATCCTTATAGCTAGCCAGACGTCTTGGTAACAATCCACGCTTTTCACCACGAAACTTGGCAATCAAGAGATTCTCTGCCACTGTCATACGAGGAGCTGTTCCCATCTTTGGATCTTGGAAGACTCGAGACAGATACTTAGCGCGCTTCTCTGGTGAAAACTTGGTAACATCCTCACCTAAAATACGGATGGTTCCACTGATTAAGGACAAGGTTCCTGCAATGGTGTTAAAAAGGGTTGATTTCCCAGCACCATTTCCGCCCAAAATCGTGATAAAGTCCCGTTCAAAAATTTCTAAGGAAACATCATTTAAAATAATCTTTTCTTCATCAAAGCCATTTTTAACGATTTTGGTTGCATTTTTTAATTCTACAATTGCTGTCATTTGCTTAACTTGGCTCCTTTCAAGATGGTTTGCTTAAATGTTGGAATCATGAGGCAGACTGCTAAAATCACGGCGCTGTACAAACGAAGGTAACTTGTATTAAAGCCAAGCGCAATAACCGCCCACACTAAGAATTGATAAGCGATAGAACCTACAACGATGGTAACCAGACGTTCTGCCAAACTCAAACTCTTGAAAATAACTTCTCCAATAATCAAACTTGCAAGCCCCACAACGATAACCCCGATTCCTCGAGATACATCAGCATACCCTTCTTGCTGGGCAATGAGAGCGCCTGCAAGGGCAATCACACCATTTGATAAGACCAAGCCCATGAGCTCCATGCGTCCAGTATGAATCCCGAAACTTCTAGCCATATCAGGATTGTCACCTGTAGCAATATAGGCTTGTCCGAGTTTGGTGTCCAAGAAAAAGAGCATGAGAGCAATGACAAGACTGACAAAGATAAGACCTGTCAAAAGTTGATTCAAATCCGAATCAAAAGGCAAAACATCCTGAATTTGCTTGGTTCCAAGCAAGCCTAAATTTGCACGTCCCATAATCAAGAGCATGATAGAGTGACAGGAAGTCATCACCAAAATCCCTGAGAGCAAGGTTGGAATCTTCCCTTTTGTATAAAGAAGTCCTGCCACCATTCCAGCCAAACAACCTGCTCCTACAGCAAGCAGTGTCGCTAAAAAAGGGTTCACGCCTTTGGTTATCAGAGTGACAGCAACAGCTCCCCCAAGAGGGAAGGAACCTTCTGTTGTCATATCTGGAAAGTTTAAAATCCTAAATGTCATAAAGATTCCCAGACCTAGAATAGCCCAAACAAATCCTTGAGAAATAATGGAAACAATCATATTTTATTTAATCCTTTCTATATTCATCTTTTTAAAAAATGGGAAGAGTCTCCTCCTCCCTACCTTATTTATTCGATGACTTGTCCTGCTTCTTTGAGAACAGACTCAGGAATAGTAATACCTAGTTCTTGTGCTATTTTTTTATTAATCACTGACTTACCAGTTGAAAAGACATTGACTGGGGTATCAGCTGGTTTTGCACCTTTCAGAACTTGCGCAATCATTTTTCCAGTTGCCACACCAAGGTCATGTTGGTCAACTACAACGGATGCCAAACCACCTACTTCTACCATAGCTGCCGCACTTGGATAAATTGGTTTCTTAGAACTTTGATTGCTAGAGACAACCGTTGGAAATCCTGATGCAATGGTGTTATCAATTGGAACCCAAATAGCATCTACCTTGCTAGTCATAACAGTGACAGTTGAGGCAATTTCATTTGTTGAAGGAACTGCAAATGTTTCCACTGTCAGACCTGCTTTTTCAGCATAAGCCTTAAATTCTTCGACCTGTGTTTTTGAATTGTCTTCGCTACTTGAGTAAAGAGCTCCGATTGTTTTCACATTCGGTGTCAGGGTCTTGATGAGTTCAACTTGTTGTTGAGCTGGATTGTGGTCAGATACCCCTGTAACGTTGCCACCTGGTCTTTTCAAATCTTTAACCAAGTTAGCACCAATTGGGTCTGTAATAGCAGCCATGATAACCGGTAGGTCTTTTGTGGCACTAGCCAAACCTTGAGCAGCTGGTGTTGCGATACCAACCACAAGGTCATTGCCATTTGCAACCAATTGTTTACTCATTGTCGCAACCTTACTTTGGTCACCTTCTGAGTTCATAAAATCGATTTTAACTTGATCATCTTTATATCCTTCTTCTGCAAGTCCGTCTTGAATCCCTTTATAAATCAAATCAAGGGATGGATGGCTCACAAATTGAAGCACACCAATCTTGGCTATTTTCTTCTCATCCTTATTATTCTGAGCTTCTGATTTATTCATTGAAGAGTAAATCAAGCTTCCTGCTACTAAGACTGCTAATGCAGCGATAATTCCAATTAAACGTTTATTTTTCATTCTATTTCTCCTTTTTAATTCCTTTAAAATACTTCACTTATCTAATACTCTTCGAAAATCTCTTCAAACCACGTCAGCTTCACCTTGCCGTAGCTATGGTTACTGACTTCGTCNNTGCGGCTAGCTTCCTAGTTTGTACTTTGATTTTCATTGAGTATAAACAAGCGACGCCATCGTTTTCTTTCCATACTAACCTCCATCAAAAAAATCCTCACACAAAAAACTTGTGTGAGGACGTCGATGCGCGGTACCACCTCAATTATAGGGAATTTCCCTATCGCTCTGTCTCGCAATAACGAGATGCACTGTAAGGTGTGCTCACCGAATTTTTATGATTTCAAATTCTAAATAACATTCAGCCCAATTTTCATCATCGCCACTTATCTGTTTTCAGCTACCACAGACTCTCTTGAAAGTTTGTACGATTACTTTTCTGAATGGTTAAATTATATCATTTTTAAACTACTTGTCAATAGTCTATTAGAATTTTTTTCATCTTCACTTTTGAAAATGATTAGCCTGAATTACGCAATCCTGTTGCAATTCCGTTGATGGTGATATGAATCAATCGTTCTTGATCACTGGACAATTCTCCACGACGTTGGCGTTTAATCAACTCTAACTGAATATAGTTGAGAATATTAAAGTAAGGCATACGGTAATCCAGACTAGCTTTTAGATATGGATTGTCAGCTAAGAGTTCGTCATGTCCTTCAATAGCCAAGATAACGTTCTTAGTAACTTGCCATTCATTTAAAATAGTCTCATAGATGGCCTTAACTTGCTCGTCTTCACAAAGTTTAGCATATTCAAAAGCAATATTCATATTTGATTTTGACAAGACCATATCAACATTTGAAAGAAGCGATTGGAAGAAAGGCCAATTTTGGTACATATCTCGTAAGATAGCAATATTCTCTGGATTTTTATCGATAAATTCCTTGAAACTTGAACCAACTCCGTACCATCCAGGGAACATAACACGACTCTGTGACCATGAGAATACCCAAGGGATGGCACGCAAACCACCGATTTCAGTAATCGTCTTACGAGCGGCTGGACGAGAACCGATATTAAAACTTGAAATAGCCTTGATTGGACTTGACTCGAAGAAATAGTCATAGAAATGCTCATTACCAAAGACCAAATCACGGTAGATATCGTAACTACGGTCCACTACTTGATCCATAATGGCTTCATAACGATTTGAGGTATTGGTATCGCTCTTCTTCTGCGTAATCATACGGTTAATAGCTGCCGATACTAGCATTTCAAGGTTATAGTAGGCAGCATCTTTGTTACCGTATTTATTGCCAATTACTTCTCCTTGCTCCGTCAAGCGGATACGATCCTTGATAGACTTGAGCGGTTGAGAGGTGATAGCCTCATAGGTTGGCCCACCACCACGACCGACAGTCCCACCACGACCATGGAAGAAGGTAACCTTAACGCCAAATTCATCTCCAATAGCAGTCAATTGTTGTTGAGCCTTGTAAAGGGTCCAACATGATGATAAGTAACCGCCATCTTTATTACTATCAGAGTAACCAAGCATGATTTCTTGGTAGTTATTGCGTGAAGCAATCCATTTTTTGGCAAGGCTAAGAGAAAGATATTTTCTCATTGTTTCCTCTGAATGATCCAAGTCTTCAATTGTTTCAAAAAGGGGAACAATCTGAACACGCGCCCTTTCCGTATCCACCAATCCTACTTCTTTTAATAGAATAGCTAATTCTAGCATATCAGAAAGGCTGGTAGCATGTGAAATGATGGTCTGACGGATGACATCATCGCCCAACTTATCTTTCAAAACACGAGCCGTCTTAAAAATAGCTAGTTCTTTTGCTAATAATTCTGATTTTTCTGCGTGAGTCGCAGAAAGAATTCGGGGATCTTCTTCTAATTCTTTCAAGAGAAGGTCACACTTTTCTTCTTCACTCAACTCACTATAGCGAGAATGAATTCCTGCTGATTTCAAGAGTTCTGCCACACAGGCTTCATAGACGCTAGAGTCTTGTCGCATATCAATTGATGCTAGGTAAAAACCAAATATCTCTACTGCCTGCAATAATTCCACAAAATCACCTAAAATCAAGGACTCGCCCTTATTTTCTAGTAGAGAATCTCGAATGGCAATCAAATCCTTGTAGAAATCATTGGCGGTTTCATAGCGAGTCCCAACTTCCTTATCCTCAATCAGATAGGTTTTTGTTGCTTGGATTTTTGATTGAATATCAAACAAGGCACGACGGTAAAGCTCTTTTTCGCGGTAAATCGAGTTATCCTTGGATTGACGAGCCATTTCTCTGACTTGCTTGCTGACGTTGACAATGCTAGTTGAAAGAGAAAATTCACGATAAAGTTGGTAAATCTTTTCATCATAATAGTTCATGATGACTTCACACTGAGTAAGTGCAGACTGTTTCAAGGTCTCTGCTGTAACAAAGGGATTACCATCACGGTCTCCACCAATCCACATTCCCATGGTGATCGGTTTAGCCTGTTTTAAATTCAATCCATGCGCTTGCGCTAAGCGCTTATACTCCGTCGTCAAATGAGGTACAGCTTTCAAAAAGGAGCTGTTGTAATATTCCATAGCATTCGTGATTTCGTTAGTCACTTTTAATTTTTTCTCACGAATCATGTCTGTCTGCATGATAATTTCGATATAACGACGCAAATCATTGTGCCATTTTTCTTTATTGATCAACCCCAACTTAACATCACGGTATTTACGCAAAAGACTATGAATATGATTTGTTAAATCCAACATACTTTTGCGTTGCACTTGTGTTGGATGGGCTGTCAAAACAGGGACAACATTCAAGTGTTCAAGAATTTCAGCGGCATTTTCTTTTTCAGCAACCATTTTGATCGTTGTTGATAATTTACCTAAATAGTCCTGATCAATATTATTTTGATGATTGATTTCATAAGCTAAATCCACATCCTCTGAAATATTAATCAAAAGAGGTAAGATTGAAAAATAGCGTGAAATATAGACCATTTCATCATTTGATAAGCTAGTCACTAGACGGTTTAGACCTTGATAATCTTCCTGCGTTGATAATTCTTTCAACTGCATGATTTTTTCAAAGGTCTCTGGGGCAAGCATATTTTTAGTAATATCTTCCAGCAATTCTGTTAGAATCAATACTTCTTCTTGCACAACACTTTTATTACTATAATTTTCTAATTTTTGAAGAGACATAGACTATCCTTTCTTTATTCTACTTCACAGAAGGTTCATTGGTTGATTTTCCAATTCTCGGTACAACTTAGCGCGTTTTTCACTGGCATCAATATTTAAGACAAAGGCCACTGCCACTGATAAGACTAGAAGACTATTCCCCCCCTGGGATAAGAAGGGGAAGGTTACTCCTGTAGATGGAATCAAGCCCGAAATCCCTCCGATATTGACAAATACCTGAACCAACATCATCCCTCCGACACCGAGTGCAACCATGGCATTGAAAGGATTCTCCGCTCGGATACCGACCAAGATAATCCGCAAAATCATGAAAAACAAGAGAGCTAAAATAAGACTGGCACCAACAAAGCCAAATTCTTCAATCACGATAGAAAAGACAAAGTCTGTATGAGCTTCTGGTAAATAACCTCGTTTTTCAATCGAATTCCCAAGACCTAGACCAAACCAACCGCCATTGACCATGGCAAAATAAGAATTAGCTAACTGGTGACCCGCATCCGCACGATCGGCAAAAGGATTAAAAAAGGCACTAAAGCGCTTGGCTACATAGCCAAATACTGGAATTTTTGAAAAGGTCTCAACACCGATTAGGCTGATAGTGGTCAAGAAAAAGACAGAAGCGGCAGATACGAGGGCCAGAATGGTTGAAAACCAGCGATAAGCGATTCCACTAACTGTATACATAATCAAGGAAACCAAGACTAAAATAGTCGCATTTCCTAAATCAGGGAAAATTCCCAAACTTCCAATCAGAACTAGGAGAACGAATCGCCAATCATTAAAAGCACGGGGAAGCCATTGATTTTGAGTCAAAACTTGAAAATCATAAATAGCTATTTCTTCTTGCTGTTTGGAGAATCGGTGAGCCAAATACCAAATAATAATGATTTTTAAGTACTCAGCTGGCTGAATAGTTACTCCTGCAACCGAAATCCAACCGTATGCCCCGTTTACGGAAATACCAATAAAACGAGCTAAGAACAATAAAAGCATTTCTATCAATATAACTAAAATGATTAGTCGCTCATTTCTCAAAAAATCTAGTCTCAATTTATAAATTAAGGCAATCAGTATCAAACTAACAATCCAAAAGATTCCTTGGTTTCGAACCAATTGCAAGGCGCTCTTGCCTTCTTCAATTAAAATAGCGCTGGTGGTCGAATAGACCACAATCAAGCCCAAAATAGATAAAAGCAAGTAAGGAATCAAGATGGAATAATTTAATAAGTGCCTCTTACTAATCTTCATAGTATCACCACTCTACTAGGATACAGACAAATCTGTTCCAAATTCCGTTTTATTTTCTAGTTTTGATTGCTATTATACCATTTTTTCAGAAAGAAAAAAACTCTTACCTTACAATCCTTCGAATTTTACTGTTTTTACAGAATTAAGGCAGAATTTGAAATCGTAAAACCATTTTGAATAAGAGTTGCTTCAATCCATTGACTCCGACTAATTATGTTGCTTTCGTGAATGCCAAAATCAGCCGCAATTTGTTCATAAGTGCACTATTCTCGCATGTATTGAATAGTTACCATGAGGAGATCGTCTAGGCTTAATTTGGGTTTTCGTCCACCTTTTGCGCGTTTACGTTGATAAGCTGTTTTTAACACAGCTAACATCTCTTCAAAAGTCGTGCGCTGAACACCTACAAGGCTCTTGAAACGGCTATCGCTTAATTGCTGACTTGCTTCAGAATTCATAGTTTTATTGTATTATATTTTGTTTCGCAGAAAGTCTATTATTCCTTTCGTTCAAAGGTTTCTACGCTTTTAGCAACAAAGCTACACACTGAGCGTTTCGGACTTACCTTATCGTTTCGTCGGTTTTCCTCTTCATTCTACGAGTCCTATCCCATAGATGGAGCATCTACTTCTACTTCGCTGATACCTCAGCTTGTACAAGCAGTGATACTGCCTCAACATGGTAAGTCTGCGGAACTCAAAAGGTTTGGGGAACCTTTTAAGGATTAACTACGTTTCTCCAACAAGCTTACACATTCGACATGGTGCGTCTGCGGAAAAAGATCAACCGGCTGGACTTTCTTCAATTCATATCCCAATTCTTGGTAGAGTTTGATATCACGCGCCATGGTTGCGACATTACATGAGATATAGGCGATGCGGTTAGCTCCTGTTTGGGTACTAGCTTTGATAAAACTCTCGGTGAGTCCTTTTCTTGGTGGATCAACTAGGATAAGGCTTGGTTGAATTCCATCTTTAAGCCAATTCTTCATGGCGTTTTCAGCTGTGTCACAGACATAGTTAGCATTTGAAATATTGTTCAGTTGAGCATTCTTCTTACTATTCTCAACCGCTTCTGGAATTACTTCAACACCATAGACTTCCTTGACGTGTTTCGCAACAGAAATACCAATCGTCCCGATACCAGAATAGGCATCAATGACCACATCATCTTCTTTTAATTCAGCAAAGTCAATAGCTGTTTGATAAAGTTTTTCAGCCATTTCAGTATTGACTTGATAAAAGGCAGGGCCAGCGATTTGGTAGTCATTTCCCAACATCTGGTCAGTGATAAAATCTTGTCCATAAAGCGTACGCCATTCCTTACCAAAAATAGCATTAGTGTTCTGGTCATTGATATTTTGCATAACAGACACAATCTCTGGAAACTGCTTGATGACTTGTTCAATCAATTGGTCAACACGAAAAACTTTGGGACGAGTTGTCACCAAAATGACCATGATTTGCCCTGAATAGTGCCCACGACGCACCACAAGATTTCGAATCAAGCCAGATTGTTCCTTTTCATCATAAGGTTTCAAATCATAACGACGTAGCAAGTCACGTAGACCTACTACTACCTCATCAATCACAGAATCTTGTATAAAGAAATCTTCCAAAGGCATGAGGTCGTGGGAATTCTTACGGAAAAATCCTGTTTCCAAAACACCATTCACTCGACGAACAGGCACCTGTGCTTTGTTACGGTACTTGACTGGATTTTCCATACCTAAAGTTTCAGCAACCTCTATATCATCAATTCCAGCAATCTTATATAGACTGTCTTTGACTTGCTTGGTTTTAAACTTGAGCTGTTCTGGATAGGCAAGATGACCTAAATCCGCGATTCCTGAACGCAGGTAAGCCAAATCTAAATCTTGATTACGGTGTGGTGATTGGACAAGGTATTCTTCAACTTTCCCAAAACCAATCTTTTTATTAACCTTGAGGACACGCATAAGGATTTTTTCACTCGGTAAAGCATTCTCAACAAAAAATACCAAACCATCCACCTTGGCAACTCCTGCCCCTTCATGGGTCAAGTCAACAATCTCAACTTCTACAATATCATTTTTCTTTAACATTATTTTCTCTTTCTATTGGCCGACAAAAAAGACGGCAACGTTAGGGTTACCATCTATTATACCATGAAATTTCTTAAGAACCAAAACTCTTGAAGAAGTTGACAATGGCTTGCCAGAGGGAACTTAAGAAGTTCCCACCGTCCTCTAGCGCCTTATCAGCATCAAAGTTAAGGTTGATATTTTTAAAACTGTCGCCAGCTTGTGAAACAATACTTTGTTTAAGGTCATTTAGAGTTTTAGTGAAGTCTGTATTGCTAAGAATATCACTTTTTGAGAGATTCAAAGCAAAATTGATGATGATATTGATTTGGTTTCCTGTTATAACCTGATCAAGTTTGTAATTTTTCAAGGTATCTTCAACAATTTTACGGACATCTTCCTCTGTCAGATTTCCCTTACTTTCTTTAGCTTTGGCGAGTCCTGACTTAATATCTGCTAAGGCAACGTTTAATTTATTAGCATCATAGCCTGTTTTGTCCTTGTTTTCAGCATTGATATCGGACAAAGCCTTTAGCTCTTCTTGAGCCAAATCTTTGTTGGCTTGTGGCACCTTGGCTCCATTAGCTTCTAGAGAATAATAAATCCCTGCTAAAGCACTCTCACCTGTAACTGGAATAGGGGCTGCTACAGTGATTTTAGCATGTTCCACACCCAAGGTTACTGCTGCATTTCGGTACATATCCTGAGTCACCTTAGTGATGTTCTCTGGTGTTTCAATCTTGACCTCAAGTGGCGACTTGTCACCTAGTTTTTGAATCTTGGCTGATGAATACAATTGTAAGCTAGAGTCATTGGCCACATTCATAATCTTAGAATAGACATCAGGTGTCATGGTCTTGAGTTCTTTGGTGTCTGTTGAGGCATTGTAGCCTAGTTTTTTAAGGGTTTGATTTTTTTGATCTTCAGACAATGATGAACCTAGGACATATTCAGGTTGAACATAGGTTTCATCGATAACTTTTTGAACATCTGTTGCTGCATGGGCGCTATTCATAGCTGTTACTGCCCACAAGACCGCAGCACTGGTCAGAAAGAGTTTCTTTCTCATAGGGAATTCCCTCCTTTACCTTTTTAGAGTAATATATCTATCTTAAAGAAAACTTATAACAAAAACACCTGGGCTAGCCAGATGTCGAAAAGAGAGTGAAACATTTGATGATGTAAAGGTTAAGATGAACCTGCCTAGAATAGTAATAGTTTCCTCCATTTACATAAAGTTCAGCACCGTGAAAAATGGAAATAGGGTGAATATAACTATAAGTCTTTCCAGTGGTATTACCAAGCAAGGGAGCAACAGTCTCACGAGAGTACTGTTTGGCCAGAGCCAAGGTATTTTCCTTGCCATTTTGGGCGATAAAATCGATATAGGCTGGTCCAAAATTATAGGCTTGAACAGCCGTCCAGACATCAACACCCTGCTTCTGGGCCAGATAGAGATTGTCTGTCAGAGTTTGAACGCCTTGCCGAATGCTAGAGGCGTTATCATTTATGGTGTTGGTGGAACCACTGGCAGACTCACTAGACTGCATGACGTCGCCTTCTTTTCCTTTTGTTTCGGTATAAATCATAGCGAGCACAAGCTCTTCGTTTGCTGGGGTGTCTTTTTCACTCAAGATTTCTCGCACCATGGGTTGATAGGTCATAACTTGCTTAACATCTTGGTGAATGCGGTAAGCTTTATATCCAGCAAAAAGGAAGACTGCTAGTACAAGCACTCTTCGAATTCGTTTAAACATTATTTACTTTGGATATCCTCGATATTTTTGATTAAGATAGAGTAGGTTCCATTGTCGTTTTGGATAAACTCAACAGACTCGGCGTCTTGATAGACGTTATTGGGAACGATGAGCTCAATTCCATTTGACAAGGAAAGTTTTTGATTTTCAAATTTCTTTAATTGGCGACTGGCATCAATTTCATCAAATTGAACAGGTTCTGGTACGGCTTCTTTGACTTGGTCAATAAAGCTCAAACGAGCCGTCAGATTGTTGTCAAAAAGGTCATTGGCCAGTTTCTCTGGTGACAATTCATTGCTTTCTTCTAGGTTGTTGAAAATCGCTGATTTGACCTTGGATTGAAATTGAAAATCATCTGTGTTAAAAGTCTCAGCAATGCGCTGTGCTGTTTTTTCCAATTCCTTGATAGATTTCTTAGGAGAAATCTTAGGAGCGACAGCAAGAAGATTATCTGAAAAATAGTTCAAGAAAGCCCCGTTATACTTGATTCGTTTTTCAATCAGATGGTACTTGCGACTCTGAAGATTAACCACCAAGGCCTCATCAGCCCCTGTTCCAAATCCAGGCAGGTTATTCTGAGTCAGCTTGATTGGATTATCAACTTCTCCTCCGAGGTGAGTCAAGGTCTCACGCAGGGCAATTCTCAAGAAAGCGAAATGTTCCACACCTTCTTTAGACAATTGCACAAAAATCAAGTCATTGGTCTTGAGATTTTCAGAAATGCTAAACTCCTCTTTCCAGAGATTAGCCAGTGTTACTGATGTCTCCAATAAATCGTCTGTGATGTGATTGAAGAAGGGATTTTCTTCCTCGAAAATCCCAGTCTTGGCTTCATCTGAATACACACGTTCAATTTTTTTACGCAGGTATTCTTCGATTTTTGGAGTAATATTGAGAAGCTTATCCGCTAGGAACAGCTCGGTATCAGCCGGACTGAACTGGTGAATAATGGCTTTCTTAATATAAATGTCCATAAAAGTTTTAGTCCTCGTATAATGGGAAGGCGTCTGTCAACACTTTGACTTCACTTCTCACTTCTTCTAAGACAGCTTCATTTTCTGCATTCTTAAGGGTTTTAATGATGAGTTCAGCCACTTTGCGACTCTCTTCTTCACCAAATCCACGCGCAGTAATGGCTGCAGATCCGATACGAATCCCACTTGTCTTGAATGGTGACAAGGTTTCGTAAGGGATTGAGTTTTTATTTAGGGTAATATTGACTTCATCCAGCAAGTTTTGGGCAACTTTTCCGTTTTCTACAACTTTAGTCACATCCACTAGGAAGAGGTGATTTTCAGTCCCACCAGAAATGATACGGAAATCAGTGTCTTGCAAGAAAACATCTGCCATAGCCTTGCTGTTCTTGATAACATTAGCAGCATATTCCTTGAAGGCTGGATCTAATACTTCTTTGAAAGAAACAGCTTTAGCTGCTACAACATGCTCCAAAGGGCCGCCCTGAATACCAGGGAAAATAGCTGAATTGATTTTCTTAGCAAGTTCTTCGTCATTAGTCAAAATCAAACCACCACGTGGTCCACGAAGGGTTTTGTGGGTCGTTGTTGTAGTGATATGAGCGTATGGTACTGGGCTTGGATGAAGGCCAGCCGCAACCAAACCAGCGATATGAGCCATATCTACCATGAGCTTAGCACCAACGGCATCTGCAATTTCACGGAATTTTGAAAAGTCGATAATTTGAGAATAGGCTGAAGCACCTGCTACGATCAATTTTGGTTTTACTTCTTGGGCTTGCTTCAATATAGCATCAAAGTCCAATAATTCCGTTTCAGGATCTACACTATAAGAAACAAAGTTGTAGGTTTGACCTGAGAAGCTAACTGGAGCTCCGTGGGTCAAGTGTCCACCTGCTGCTAAATCCATCCCCATAACGGTATCACCTGGCCCAATCAAGGCCATGTAAGCCGCACAGTTGGCTTGGCTTCCTGAGTGAGGTTGGACATTAGCAAATTTTGCACCGAAAATTTCTTTTGCGCGTTCAATAGCAAGAGTCTCTACCACGTCTACCACATCCGTTCCACCATAATAACGGCGGCCTGGGTAACCCTCGGCATATTTGTTTGTCAAGATAGACCCTTGAGCTGCCATAACAGCCTTGGAAACTACGTTTTCCGAAGCAATCAACTCGATATTATTCTGTTGGCGTTCTTCTTCTTTGGCAATAGCATTCCAGAGATCAGCATCGTATGCTTTAAAATCATCTTTGTCAAAAATCATAGGTCTTCTCCTTTTATTGTGTGACTAGTCCATTAGTTTAATTTTCTTATTAGAAAATCAAACTAAAAGATGCAAATAAACCGTTTCTGCATTTTATCACAAGTATAACCAACTTTTTCATAAAATGCATGAGCACCCAGACGATGATCGGCAGAGTTTAAGCGGATAAACCCATAACCACGTCTTTTTGCTTCTTCTTCCAACCCTTGTAATAAGCTTTTACCAATACCTTGACCTTGCGCTTGAGGTGAAACTGCTAAAGCTAAAATATTAAATCCTGCTTTAGAATAAAGTGATTCATAGACCTCAGCGTGGACATATCCAAGCAAGGCATGACTAGCTTCATTCTCATAGCCAAGTAGGAAATGATGGGAATCCTGAGATAGTCTAGCAAATTGACTAGCCGTGTCCTCTGGACTAAAAGAATAACCCAAAGCCTCTTGGTTGATCTCACATATAGCGTTCACATCAGTTTCTCTTAAATCTCTTAGCATCTCATTCCTCCTCAAAAGAAATCTCTGGCAACTGAGCAAGAATATCTTCTCGCTTAATGGCCCCTTGGCGTAAGATTTTCACCTTGTCTCCAGACAAGTCCAAAATAGTCGAATCCTGTCCAGTTAGAAAAGCATCGTCTTCTAGACCCAAAACCTCTTGGTCAAAATCCTTCAGAATTTGTTCAAAGGTTACACCACTTGACTGACCTGAAATATTGGCAGACGGCCCAATCAAGGGTCCCGTCTCTCTAATCAAATCAAGCGTGATGGGATGACTAGGCATCCGAAATCCCACCGTTGCGAGACCCGAATTGACCCAATAAGGAACTCGGTCATTAGCTTCGAGAATAATGGTCAAGGGACCTGGTAAAAAGGTCTCTACAAGTTTTTGAAGATAAGTTGGCTGATTCTTTGAAAAGTGCAAGATATCCTCTAAAGAGGCAATATTGAGATTGAGTGCCTTGTCTCTAGGACGACGTTTGAGCTGGTAAACATGGTCAACTGCTTTTTCGTCTAGCGCCTTGGCAAAAAGACCATAAACCGTCTCTGTAGGCAGAACGACTGCTCCGCCCTTTTCCAACTCTTGTCTAATCCTGTCCATCATCAACCACGACCATCCTATCTTGACCAAATTGGTCCTTGAGTGTTCGTACTCGCTTTTCAGGAAGATGTTTCCTAAAAAGTTCAGGAACACTTTGACCTTGCTTGTATCCAATTTCAAGGTAAATCTTACCACCATCTTTGAGATAGTCTTTTGCATCTTCCGCAATTCTACGGTAAATAGCTAGGCCATCCTCATCTGCAAATAGAGCTAGATGAGGCTCCGAATGCAAAACATTCAAGCCGACCTCTGACTCATCTTCACGAGAGATATAGGGTGGATTGGAAACAATTATATCATATTTTTCAGAAATTTCTGTAAAACAGTCAGATTTTTTTAAAAATATTTGAAGATTTTGATTTTTAGCATTTTCGCTGGATACATCTAAAGCATCTTGGGAAATATCTGCTGCTGTCACTGACCAATCTGGTCTGTTTTTTGCTAAGGCGAGAGCAATAGCTCCACTACCTGTTCCAATATCCAGAACTGAAAAATTCGTCTCAGGATTTTCAGCTAGGATAAGCTCAACCAATTCCTCTGTCTCTGGACGAGGGATCAATACTCGTTCATCCACTTTTAGCTGCATTCCATAAAAATCTGCCTGTCCAATGATATACTGTGCCGGTTTATGAGCTGCTAACTGTTGAAAAATTCCTTTTACAAATACTTCTTCCTCTTCCGTCACTTCCTGCTGGAGGGCAAAAACAAAGTCTGTAAACGTGAGGTCTTTCAGACTACGATAGACAAAAGAGAGGCTTTCTGCTTCCTCTCCTTTTCTTATCAACTCTTCTTCAAAATCTGAAAATAATTGAGCTAATTTCATTATTTGTTTAATTCTTCTAATTTTTGTGTTTGGTCATAGAGCACCAAGGCATCCACAACTTCGTCCAATTTACCAGATAAAATAGTATCTAGTTTTTGGAGGGTCAATCCAATACGGTGGTCTGTGACACGGTTTTGTGGGAAGTTATAAGTACGGATACGCTCTGAACGATCACCAGTACCAATTGTTGACTTACGCTCAGCGTCTTGTTCATCCTGAGCAATCTGAGCAAAGTGGTCAGCCACACGTGCACGGATGATTTTCATGGCTTTTTCACGGTTTTTCTGCTGGGTACGTTCTTCCTGCATCTCAACCTTGATATTGGTTGGCAAGTGAACGATACGAACGGCAGTCGCAACCTTGTTGACGTTCTGTCCACCAGCACCTGATGCATGATAGATGTCGACACGAAGGTCTTTTGGATCAATATCGTATTCAACTTCTTCCACTTCAGGCATGACAAGAACTGTCGCTGTCGAAGTATGTACGCGACCTTGGCTTTCTGTCACAGGGACACGTTGCACACGGTGAGCACCAGATTCGTACTTGAGTTTAGAGTAAACAGATTGACCTGAAACCATGGCAACGACTTCTTTGAAACCACCGACACCATTCATAGAAGCTTCCATGACTTCAAAGCGCCAGCCTTGGGCTTCCGCATACTTTTGGTACATGGTTAAAAGATCTCCAGCGAAAAGTGCTGCTTCGTCTCCACCAGCTGCTCCACGGATTTCAAGGATGATATTCTTGTCATCATTTGGATCCTTTGGAAGCAGCAAAATTTTCAATTTCTCTTCGTACTCTTCTTTTTCAGCCTTGGCATCTTTGAGCTCTTGCTTGGCCATTTCTTCCAAGTCCGCATCTCCACCTGATTCCTTAATCATTTCTTCAGCGTCAACGATGTTTTGAAGGACTTGTTTGTACTCACGGTAGGCTGTTACGGTGTCACGAGTGGAAGCTTCTTCTTTCGAAAGTTCCATGAAACGCTTGGTGTCCGAAACCACATCTGGGTCACTGAGCAACTCTCCTAGTTCTTCATAACGGTCTTCTACAGCTTGTAGTTGATCATAGATGTTCATTTTTCTTCATTCTCCTTATTGATTTCAGGGGCAAAATAATGTTTACGGCAAACCGAGATATAGGTTTCATTACCACCAATCTGGATCTGTTCTCCATCGTAAACGGGCAGTCCATCCTGTGTACGCAAAACCATAGTTGCCTTTTTCTTACAATACTGACAGATGGTCTTGATTTCGTCAATCTTGTCTGCTAAGAGCAGGAGATACTTGGAACCTTCGAACAGTTCATTGCGAAAGTCATTTTTCAAACCAAAAGCCATGACAGGTATGTCTAACTCATCAACAACACGAGCTAGATCGTAAACATGATGACACTTAAGAAACTGGGCCTCATCAACCAACACACAGTAAGGTTTTTCTGATAGGTCTCGGATATAGCCGAAGATATCAGTTGTTTCCTCAATCGCAATGGCAGGGCGTTTCATGCCAATACGACTCGACACATAGCCAACACCGTCACGAGTATCAAGAGCTGAGGTCATAATCACAACACCTTTTCCTTGCTCCTCATAGTTATAGGCCACCTTGAGAATCTCAATCGTCTTACCAGAGTTCATGGTCCCATAACGATAATACAACTGTGCCATGTTTCTTGCTTCACGTCCATTTCTAAATTTTTGCTACATTCTAGTATATCATAATTTTCTGAAGCTTTAAACGGCAAAATGTGGTAAAATAGAAGAAATCAAAACTAGTGGAGGAAGCCATTATGCCATTTGTACGCATCGATTTATTTGAAGGACGCACGCTCGAGCAAAAGAAGGCTCTTGCTAAGGAAGTAACAGAAGCTGTTGTTCGCAACACTGGAGCCCCTCAATCTGCTGTCCATGTCATCATCAACGACATGCCAGAAGGAACTTACTTCCCACAAGGAGAAATGCGCACCAAATAAGCTAGCTTAAGCAGAATTGCTTAGGCTTTTTCAATCTCCAAGTGGCATCCATTGAAGAAATAGTTCAAATTTGTTACAATTTGAAAAGAGACTTGGAAAAATTTCCAAGAAAAGAGCTATTAATTAAAGGAAATATTATGATTACACGTGAATTTGATACCATCGCTGCCATCTCTACTCCACTAGGTGAAGGAGCTATTGGTATTGTCCGCTTGAGCGGAACAGAAAGTTTTGCAATTGCGCAAAAAATTTTCAAAGGGAAAGACTTGAGTCAGGTTGCTAGTCACACTCTCAACTACGGTCACATCGTTGACCCTCAGACAGGAAAAGTCATGGACGAGGTTATGGTTGGAGCTATGAAGTCTCCAAAGACCTTCACTCGTGAGGATATTATCGAGATTAACACCCACGGTGGGATTGCGGTGACCAATGAGATTCTCCAGCTAGCTATCCGTGAAGGAGCTCGATTGGCAGAACCTGGTGAATTTACCAAACGTGCCTTCCTAAATGGACGTGTGGACTTGACCCAGGCTGAGGCGGTCATGGATATCATCCGTGCAAAGACTGACAAGGCCATGAACATTGCAGTTAAGCAATTAGACGGCTCCCTTTCTGACCTCATTAACAATACCCGTCAAGAAATCCTTAACACACTTGCCCAAGTTGAGGTTAATATCGACTATCCTGAGTATGACGATGTTGAAGAAGCGACTACTGCTGTTGTCCGTGAGAAGACAATAGAGTTTGAGCAATTACTAACCAATCTCCTTAGAACAGCCCGTCGTGGTAAAATCCTTCGTGAAGGAATTTCCACAGCCATCATCGGACGCCCCAACGTTGGGAAATCTAGCCTCCTCAACAACCTCTTGCGTGAGGACAAGGCTATCGTTACAGATATTGCTGGTACTACTCGAGATGTCATCGAAGAATACGTCAACATCAACGGTGTCCCTCTCAAATTGATTGATACAGCTGGTATCCGTGAAACGGATGACATCGTGGAACAAATCGGAGTTGAGCGTTCGAAAAAAGCCCTCAAAGAAGCTGACTTGGTTCTACTGGTGCTAAATGCCAGTGAATCACTGACTGCGCAAGACAGACAACTTCTTGAAATTAGCCAAGATACCAATCGCATTATTCTACTTAATAAAACCGACTTGCCAGAAACAATTGAAACTTCGGAACTCCCTGAAGATGTCATCCGCATTTCAGTTCTTAAAAATCAAAACATCGATAAAATCGAAGAGAGAATCAACAACCTCTTCTTTGAAAATGCTGGTCTAGTCGAGCAAGATGCAACCTACTTGTCCAACGCCCGTCATATTTCCTTGATTGAAAAAGCAGTTGAAAGCCTACAAGCTGTTAACCAAGGTCTTGAACTGGGGATGCCAGTTGACTTGCTTCAAGTTGACTTGACTCGTACTTGGGAAATCCTCGGAGAAATCACTGGGGATGCTGCACCAGATGAACTCATTACCCAACTTTTTAGCCAATTCTGTTTAGGAAAATAAGAAAAATCCATTATCGTTCGTGCGGTCATGGATTTTATTGTCTTATTAGTAATCTGGTCTTAAGACACCTGTTACAGTTGCCTTAGTCGCTTCGTAGTCGCCATCTACAACAACCTTGATAATGCGTTTGGCATCTTCTTCTGGTGCTGGAACAAGAGGTAGACGAGTTGGTCCAGCTGCAAATCCCATATAGTTAAGAACTGCCTTGACAGGAGCAGGACTTGGATAAGAGAAGAGGGCATTGACCTTAGGAATGAATTTACGTTGAATAGCTGCAGCTTTCTTCATATCGCTTTCTGCAATAGCAGTAAACATCTCGTGCATCTCATCTCCATTTGTATGAGAGGCAACAGAAATAACCCCATCCGCACCAAGATTCATGGCATGGAAAGCATCTCCATCCTCACCAGTATAGACCAAGAACTCTTCTGGTTTGTGCTCAATCAAGTAAGCCATATTAGCCAAGCTAGTACATTCTTTGACACCGATAATATTTGGATGATCAGCCAAGCGAAGCATGGTTTCTGGAGTCAATTCGACAACCACACGACCTGGAATGTTATAGATGATAATTGGTAGATCCGAAGCATCTGCAATGGCTTTAAAGTGCTGATACATCCCTTCTTGAGAAGGTTTGTTATAGTAAGGTACAATAGCAAGTCCAGCAGCAAAACCGCCAAATTCCGCTACTTCTTTGACAAACTCAATAGAGTCACGCGTATCATTAGTACCTACACCCGCAATCAAAGGAACGCGTCCATTGACAATCTTTTGTACAGCCGCAAAGAGTTCCAACTCCTCATCGTGGGTCAAGGTTGGACTCTCAGCAGTGGTCCCTGCGAGAAGAATTCCATCCGTATGATGGGCCAATAAATGCTCAATCAAGGCTGGAATAGCATCAAAGTTGATGGAACCATCCTCGTGGAAGGGAGTAATAAAGGCTGTGATGATTTTACACTCTTTTAAATCTTGATAAGACATGAAAACACCTCTCTATTTCAAAGAAGGAGTTCATCTGAACTCCTAAACGATATGACTATTTTAATTCAAATTTCAATTCGGCAGTTGGACGAACCAATCCACGTTCGTGGAGAGTTTCAGCAATCTGAACTGAGTTCCAAGCAGCACCTTTGAGAAGGTTGTCTGAAACAATCCACATGTGAATTCCTTTTTCAGCATCCAAGTCTTTACGGATACGACCAACAAAGGTATCACGTGAACCAACTGCATTGATAGCTTGAGGATAGATTTGATGAGCTACATCATCTTCAAGAACAGCGCCTGGGAAGGCTGCGATAGCTGCTTTTACTTCTTCGATTGGAGCCACTTCTTTTGTTTCGATATAAACTGACTCAGAGTGAGCTGACAAGACTGGAATACGAACACATGTTGCAGATACTGCAATGCTATCATCTTCCATGATTTTCTTAGTTTCCTTGGTCATCTTCATCTCTTCGTAAGTGTAATCATTGTCAGTGAAGACATCGATTTGTGGAAGAGCATTAAAAGCGATAGGATAATGTTTCTTATCACCACCTGAAGGCAAGATTTCCGCATGCAAATCACGTGGGTTTACACCATCATTCAAGACTTCACGAAGTTCACGTTGTGTCTCAAGAATTGCTCCCATACCAGCACCTGAAACTGCTTGGTAGGTTGAAACAATGATACGGTCCAAGCCCCATTTTTGGCGAACTGGCTCAAGAGCCACCATCATTTGAATTGTTGAACAGTTAGGGCAGGCAATGATCCCATTGTGGGCATCAAGTGCGTGAGCATTGACCTCTGGAACAACCAAAGGAACGTCTGGATTTTGACGGAAGTAAGATGTATTATCTACTACTACCGCTCCAGCTTTAACTGCGTATGGTGCATACTTAGCTGATGTCGAACCACCTGCTGAAAAGAGAGCAATATCAACTCCCTCAAAAGCTGTCTCAGTCGTTTCTTCAATCGTAATATCTTGGTCTTTAAATTTCAAAGTCTTGCCTGCTGAACGTGCAGAAGCAAGTAAACGAATTTTATCGATTGGAAGTGTTGATTCTTCCAACATTTTTATCATCTGAGCACCGACAGCACCTGTCGCGCCGACTACAGCAACTGTATATCCCATAAATAACCTCTTTCGGAATTTTCTAAAAATTTCTATAATAGAAGTATTATACTACTTTTTCCATGAATTGCAAAGCTTTTTTATCATTTTTTGAAAAATAAAAATCCCCAGTCGCTAGACCAAGGACTAAGAGGCATCTTCATGTGATAAGCAGGTTCACACAACTCATCAAGGTCCGCTCCTGCGTTATGACCTCCTTATGCTCAATAGTAGTCCGAAGACTACCTATCGACTCATCGCATATTCTATATTACTAGAGATACTTGATTTTGTCAATAAGAAATTTTTTCGATCGAGTATAACAAAAAACTCTCGTATTCAAGAGTTTCCCTATACATATCATGCTAATTGCCGGGATTGAACCGGCGACCTCATCCTTACCATGGATGCGCTCTGCCAACTGAGCTAAATCAGCTTACTTAAGTAAGTATACTATAATCAGAAAAACTTGTCAAGTTTTCTTAGAAATTTTCCATAAGAAAAAGCCAGGTAAAGGCTACCTAGCTTGTCCTGTTCTATTTGCTTAAATCGATTCGACGACCAATTTTACCAATGATAATCGCTCCAATAATCAATGAGGCAAATTCACCAATTCCTGTTGTAAACCAAGTAAGGAAAAATGGTAATTCTGCTACAATATTTAACTCTGCAGCGATGGTAAACATGGAAATTGAAAAGAGGATTGAAAAGAAGAAATGATCTTTTCGAATCAATCCGTTAAAGAGGTAATCCTTGCTATATTTTGCAAAAAGCCAAACACCTAAACTGAGGAATACCAAGGTTGATCCGCCACCAACAAAGACATCTAGTAGTCCGAAGCTAAAGAAATTAGCAATCATACAACCGATAGTAACTCCGATGATGTACTTGGGATTGTAAAAAGCCATAAAGTTCATCATTTCTGAAATACGAAACTGATAAGCACCATAGCTGATGGCATTTAGGGGCGGTGTGACAGTCAAAACGACATAAATAGCAGCAACGATTGCAATATCTGCAACATCACGAATAGTTAATTTTTTCATTTTTTCTCCTTTGGCGGTTATCCGCGTGTAATATGCTTGGTGAAAGAAGCTAAGCACCAAGGGTTGCTTTATTCAACCTTACTAGTATAGCACAATAGCCTGCTTTATGCTATACTTAAAGCATGAAAAAACCTATTCAAAAATTTTTTAACAATGAAATCTTAGCCTATCTCTTTTTTGGCCTTGCAACAACTCTAGTTTCGATTCTCTCGCGATTGGTCATTTATCAACTAACTCATCAGGAACTTCTTGCTACGGCCTTGGCAAATATATTTGGTATCCTATTTGCCTTTATCACAAATGATAGGCTTGTATTTAAGCAAGCAAGGAAGAATCGGCTTATCCGTTTAGTGAAATTTTTTCTTGCCCGCCTTTCTACTTTTCTGTTAGACTTGTTTTTAACTTTTCTCTTTGTAACTCAATTCCCTCATATCATAGGGCAATTTGTAAACGAAAATCCTGATAAGGTAAATGCAATTGAAACAATAATTGCACAAATACTCATTATTATCATCAATTATATCTTGAGCAAGATCTATATTTTTAGAAAATAATGCTCCATTTATGAGCCTTTTAATTGCCTTCTATAATGATTTAGGATACAATGAAACACGAAACATTGAAAGGAAAACAGTATGTTAAAAAATCTAAAATCGTTCTTGCTTCGAGGAAATGTTATTGACCTTGCTGTCGGTGTTGTCATTGCCTCTGCTTTTGGTGCTATCGTTACTTCACTTGTAAACGACATTATCACTCCTCTTATTTTAAATCCCGCTTTGAAAGCTGCTAAAGTCGAACGTATCGCTCAACTTTCTTGGCATGGAGTCGGCTATGGTAACTTTTTAAGTGCTATTATCAATTTTATCTTTGTGGGTACCGCCCTCTTCTTTATTATCAAGGGTATTGAAAAAGCACAGAAACTGACTGGTATAAAGGAAGAAAAAACTGACGAAAAAAAACCAACCGAATTGGAAGTCCTTCAAGAAATCAAAGCCCTTCTTGAGAAAAAATAATCGATTAAAAGGATCTAGCACAAAGCTAAATCCTTTTTCTTTACTCTTTGGGCAACTTGCCTGCTTTTTCTAGCATCTTCTTGATAAGATAAGGCATCTTAACATTCTCCCGCCCTTTTTTCTCAATCAGTTTTTTCACAAATTCCGGCATTTGTAAATCTTGAGATTCAGCCAAAATGTTTTTCGTCTCGTCTGAAGGAACTAACTCATCAAAGGTCTCTTCTTCTGGGAGAAATTCCTTAAACTCTTGATGTTCATTGGCTCTAACTGTATTGACCAAGGCATCAATCAAGCGAGAATCTGTATTTGGCATTGGTGGACGATGGTAGTTTACCCCAAATTCCTGACACAAGTCATAACATTCCACATCATTATCAAACAAGACTTCAATGTGCTCACTGATAAAGCTGATTGGAACAAAAATATAATGGTCTGGATGTTCTGTCTGTTCTCTGAGATACTCCAAAACATCTGGCTTAATCCATGGAATCCCAATATCACTCTCACTTTGCCAGGTATTTGTATATTGATCGGAACTCAAACCTAGTTTTTCAGCAACTAACTTGCTATTTTCGAAAATTTGATCGATATAAGGATCTCCAAAATCCAAGGCAAAAATGGGCACACTATGGGCTGAAAAGATGACTTTAAAGCTATCCTGCTTTACTTCTTCTTTTAAAATTTTAGCAATTTCATCTGCCCAATAGTTTAAAAGTGCTTCTTCCTGATACCAGTCCTTAATGACCAAAAATTGAATTTGTTTGCTTTCTAAAAATTTTTCATAGCCCATGACAGAGTAGAAAGAATAATGAGGCTCCAAAATCAAACAAATACACTGTTCAATTCCGTCTGCTTCCATTTGACCGATCACATCTGGAATAAAGGGACTGGAAAACTTATTAGCAAAGTAGACACTGTATTCATTCCCCAGCCTAGCTTCTACCAAGGCAACCTCTTGACGGGTAATTTTTTGCAGAGGCGTGCCTCCAATTCGTACATAATTATCATAGAGAGTCTGAATCTCGTGGTCTTGAGGTCTCACTCCACGACGAATATTTGTGAAAAAATCAGCTACACCTTCAAAGGTAATCTCTTCTGGCGAACCGAAGGTCATCATTAAAATTGCTTTTTTCATAATCGCTTCCTTGTGATGTTTTTATCAAGTTTATTTTATCATGAATCCACTGATAAGTAAACGCTAACATAGCAGATTGCCCTAACTTCTGTCTTTTGTTTTTCTCTTCTTTCTATGATACAATGGAAAAAATAAATTCAAAAGGAGTTTTTTATGACTTATCCAAATCTCTTGGACCGCTTCTTAACCTACGTTAAGGTCAACACGCGCTCTGATGAACACTCTACTACTACTCCAAGTACACAGAGTCAGGTTGACTTCGCAACAAATGTCCTAATTCCTGAAATGAAACGTGTTGGACTGCAAAATGTTTACTATCTACCGAATGGTTTTGCTATTGGAACCTTGCCAGCCAATGATCCATCTTTAACACGTAAGATTGGCTTCATCTCCCACATGGATACTGCTGATTTTAATGCTGAAGGAGTCAATCCACAGGTAATTGAAAACTACGATGGTGGTGTGATTGAACTTGGAAATTCTGGTTTTAAACTGGATCCAGCCGACTTCAAGAGTCTTGAGAAATATCCAGGCCAAACGCTCATTACAACTGATGGAACAACCTTGCTAGGTGCTGATGACAAGTCTGGTATTGCTGAGATTATGACAGCTATTGAATATCTGACTGCTCATCCTGAAATCAAACACTGTGAGATTCGTGTTGGTTTTGGTCCAGATGAGGAAATCGGTGTTGGTGCTAATAAATTTGATGCAGAAGATTTTGATGTGGATTTTGCCTACACTGTTGATGGTGGTCCACTAGGTGAACTTCAGTACGAGACTTTCTCAGCCGCTGGTGCTGAATTGCATTTCCAAGGCCGTAATGTCCACCCTGGTACTGCCAAAGGGCAGATGGTCAATGCCCTTCAGCTAGCAATTGATTTTCATAATCAACTTCCAGAAAATGACCGACCTGAGTTAACTGAAGGTTACCAAGGTTTTTACCATCTAATGGATGTGACAGGTAGTGTTGAGGAGGCGCGTGCAAGCTACATCATTCGTGATTTTGAAAAAGATGCCTTTGAAGCGCGTAAAGCATCCATGCAATCTATCGCTGATAAGATGAATCAAGAACTTGGGAGCAACCGTGTCACTCTCAACTTGACAGACCAGTACTACAATATGAAAGAAGTCATTGAAAAAGATATGACTCCAATTACCGTTGCTAAAGCCGTTATGGAAGATCTAGGTATCACGCCTATTATCGAACCAATCCGGGGTGGAACAGACGGCTCTAAGATTTCCTTTATGGGAATCCCAACTCCGAATATCTTTGCAGGTGGCGAAAATATGCACGGACGTTTTGAATACGTTAGCCTTCAGACTATGGAACGTGCAGTTGATACCATCATTGGCATCGTAGCTTATAAAGGCTAAAAAGACGAGGTGGCTCAGCTACTTCGCCTTTCTGTTTATTCTACTGCTTTTTCTTGATTACCAGTGCTTGTTGTAGATTCAGTTGATCCCTTTTCTGAAGTTAATTCAGCAGGTTTAGAATCTCTTGTGTTGCTTGCTTTGTTTTCGTCGCTAGCAGTTTCGCTGTTAGATTCTGTAGTTGCGTTTGGTTGGTTCTCAGCACTGGTGTTATCACCATTTGCTTCAGCATTTCTTGCTGGACTTGTTTCTTCACTTGCGCTAGCTTTTGACTGGATTTGGTGATTCAAAACTAGAATAGCTTTTGTCAATTCAAGTAAAGCTGCTTTGTCTTTACTCTTAGCAGAAAGTTGATCTAGTAATGCATCCACTTTATCAAAGTCCTCATCAGAACCATTATTACTTTCTAAATAAGAGTGAAGCGACATGAGAATATCGTAGAGTTTTTGATAGAGTACAAGTGTCTGAGAATCTTGCTCAGCATTTTCCTTTTCTTGTTGAAGGGCGCTAGCGATACGAGTCAAAACATCTTTTACCTGACTGTTTACTTCATCCAAGTCTGCATCAGCCTTGTTTGTGGCAGCTTTTAGATTTTCTACTTCTTCTGCCAAGGATTGTCTGATTCCTTCTTCATGGATTTGTTCCAAGAGTTGATTTGCCTTGTTCAAAAGACTTTCTACTTCTTCCTTGCTGACATGATTGACATATTCTTCTTTTTTAAGATCAGGATAAAGATCTTTCAAAAATTCATAAATCGCTTGCTTAGCAGATTGGTTATCAACTTTTTCTTTATCTAAAACTGTTTCATTTACTTTTGCAGTAGCTGGCTGATTTTTCAAAGCCTCTTCTACTTCTTGTTTTGTTTGGTAAATGCTTGGGAACAGTTTATTCAAGTCCACAGCCTTACGGAAGGATTGAGATTGATATAAAGTAAAAGTCAAATTAGCTACTTTATTACGAAGCTCATCACTTAAACGACCATCGTTTACATGCTCATAGAAGTACTTGATGTATTCCACTGTTGTATCACCAGTACGGTCATTAAAGTCTTGAAGAGCTTGAAGTTGTGATTCAACCGCTGCTAAAGCAGCCTCATCTTTAGCCAACTTAGCTTCCTGGAGTCGAACGAGAAGGTCTTTCTTAGGAAGTCCATAAGTATCTGTATCTAGCGTATTGATTTTATCAATCAAGGCCTGATATTTCTTATCTAAAGCACTTGTTTCAACAGGTTTGACACTTTCATCAATATGGATATATTGCTTATCAAAGAGGTCAAGTGTTTTTAGATAACCTGCTGTAGAGTTAGTTAGTTGCTAGTTTCTTCATATTTTCAGTAAACTGACCTAAAACTAACTCAATCTGTCTTTGTTTGATTGGATCGTCTTTATAGACGTTTCGACTTTCAGCAAGAAGTTGATCTACTTTTGCTAAAACTGTTTTCTCATCAAAGGCCCCAGGCTGATAGTTGGATTTCAGGGCTGGAATTTTGTTTTTCAAGGCTACTTCATAGCCCTTAGTTTGAACCTTGATGTAGTGATTGTGGTCTCCATGACTCATGACAAAACCTGATTCATCTTCAGCGATAATACGATTAGCATCAAATCCGTATCCATCTTCTTCATGTTTCTCATGTGAAGTTCCTGGATTGATTGGAAGAGATGGAGAAGGTGTTGCTAGACTATTGTTTGGAAGAGTCGGTTGCCCAATTTGATTTGATTTTGGAATGTAATGGAAATGATCACCATGTCTTACAATATAAACTATAGCCGTTTCTTCAATGATATCTTTTGGATTAAAAATATAACCATCAGATACTGAAGAGAGCTCCTTACTTGTCGTTAAAGAAGAAGGATTGCTTGAAAGACTGCCTAGACTAGACACTACTTCATTTGTAGAAACTGTAGAACCAGTTCCACTGATAGACACCATTCTGGCAATCTTTTCTTCTAAGGCAGAAAGCTTGCTGTAAGGAATAAAGTGGTAATGGTCGCCATGCGGAATCGCAACTCCATTTGGTGTAAGACTGATAATCTTAGCAGGGTCAAAGACCAAGCCATCTGATTCACTGTAACGTTGGGCGCTAGGTGAATCATAGAGTTCCTTCAAAAGACTCTGGAGATTTTCAGATTTATTTGCTGGCTTGCTAGTTGATCCTTTTACTACAGATTGCGTGTTATTGTCACTAGCTGTTGAAGAATAGCTTAACTGACTCGGTTCATATTTTTTCCAGCCAGATGTGCTTTAGCTGCTGCTAATTCACTAGCAGATAAATCGCTTTTGGGAATGTAGTGATAGTGACCTCCATGAGGAACGATATAAGCATTACCCGTATCTTCGATAATATCAGCTGGATTAAAGACATAGCCATCATTTGTCGTATATCGTCCCTGAGACCTTGCTACAGCAACATTAGAGTTAACCTTCTCATTATCTTTGACATGTTCTTGTTTTTGACGATTGATTTCATCTTTGGTTCGAACATTATCAGCATGAGCTACATCTTTCAGGTAGACATAATATTTTCCATCGACCTTGATGATACAACCACCCTTGACTTCATTGACAATATCAGCGTCTTTAAGTTGATAGTTTGGATCCTTCATCAAGAGTTCTTCACTAAAGAGGGCATCATAAGGAACTTTCCCATTATAGTAATGATAGTGGTCACCGTGTGACGTTACATAGCCCTGATCTGTAATTTTGATTACAATTTGCTCAGCCTGAATTCCTTCTTTCTGGCTAACCTGGTCTGGTGTCAAGTTTTCACTTTTCTGACTTGACTGGCTGCCATCCACATAAGAGACACGATTATTGTCCTTATTTTCCTGCGAACGATGCTGGTTTAGTGCATAGGCACATAGACTCAAGGATACGATAACAGCTGATCCAGCTGCTATATATTTTTTACTGAATTTCATAAATCCCTCATTTCAATAAATGATGAAGCTTTTTCTTAACTTCTTTTTTCTCGGTTAAACAATTTTTCTAAACCGCTTATTTAACCATTTAATTAACCAGTAAATAGTTTACTATTTAAAATTATAGAGAAATGAAATAAGAATAGGACAAATTGATCAGGACAGTCAAATCAATTTCTAACAATATTTTAGAAGTCAAGGTGTACTATTCTAGATTCAATCTATTATACTTCTGTCAAGTTTCTGTTACTTTTTTCCAAAAAAGAGAAGCAACACGAAAGGTTACTTCTCCATAAAATATGCTTCATTCTTTTTACTACTGTATAGGAGTCGGTTGACTCTCTTTTAACAAAGCCAAGAGCCTATCTAATTCTGCTGAAATAGTGTTACTGTCTTTCGTTCCGAAAAGAAGACTGCTGTTTAGACCAGACAATGTCTCCATAGCATTTTGGCGAGTACGAGAATCTGTTACTTTTTCTAGCAAGGTCTCCGCCTCTGCTATCTTAACGTCAATAACAGAACGCTCTACTTGTGGAACTTCATCCTCATCTGTAGTATCTTCAGCTTCTTCCTCTGTCTCTTCCGCATCAGTGCTTGGTCTATAAAGATTATCTGCTGAAGGATTTAAACCAGCGTGATTCTCTTTTTCATCAGATTCAGAATGAGTTGGCTCACTTACTTCATCATGTTCCTTATCTTCATCAGGTTTACCGTTTTGGTCTGCCTTATTTTTACGAACATGGTCGCTAGCATTACCCCAACCATTATCTGAATGAGGACGTTGGTCAGGATGTTCAACGTAGTATTTCACTGTCGCAAATAAATCTTCTAAGGTATAGCCTTCAGGAGCTGAGTAAAGTCCTTCATCAAACCATGCAAACTTAAGATTATGATAGTGATCAAAGTGAGGAATTATAAAGTGACCATTTTGTACAGCTACAGTATACTGTAAATGATTCGGTATTTTTTCTAATGGTACCTTTTTCTCAGCTTTTACGCGGTTATAGATAGCTTCTGTCCCTGTTGCCTCTGGTTTTGCTTCTGTTGCTTCAGTAGAATTTGGAGCTTGTAAGCCTTTTTCTTTAGCATAAGCCTGAGCTGCTGCTCTTTCAGCTTCAGATAAGCTGTCTTTTTTAATCCAGTGGCTATGGTTCAAGTGTGGAGTGACGTAGGCATTTCCTTCATCACTTTCAATATCATGCTCATCAAAGATATAGCCATCCTCTGTTGTATATTTACCTGCTAATTTCGCTAATTTAATTTCATCGTCTGTATAGGCAATTTGAGCATTTGGTTTGCCAAGTCGCTCTGGATGGGTAATTGGTGCTAGGAATGCCAATAAATCATCTACCAATTTTACTTTATTAGAAGATTCATCATTCAAGCGCTCTGCTAATTTGTCTAAAGTTTGGAAATCAGAAACGCGACCTTTATTTTCAGACAAGGCTTTATGAGCCTGGGTTAACAGATTGTAGGCTTTATCATAAAATTCTTGGTCACGAGAAGCGACATTTTCTTTTTTAGCAACTAGAGCATGTGTCTCTTGAGTTTTCTTAGACAAGAGATTTTCAATAGCATCAATCTTATCCTTAGCCAAGTCTTTAGCAAAAACATAGTGACTGACCCCAGCAATTTCCACAACATATCCTTCCCCAACTTTTCTAACAACCTGTTCTACTGCAAAATCAGTTTGTTTTTTCTCAGTTGATGGTTGAGCTTGCGGTTTTGGTGCTGGTTTCAAATAATTCATTCCCGGCAAGACTGCACCATTTTGTCCCTTAATAGCTATCATACGAGCCAATTTTTCTTCCAAAGGTGACATTTGTGAATAAGGGATAAAGTGATAATGGTCTCCGTGCGGTACAGCAACACCATTAGCTGTACGATTTGTTATTTGTGCCGGGTCAAATACTAGTCCATCCGATTCTACATGGCGTTCTGATAAGGGTTTAGCATACAATTCACGTAAAAGGCTTGGAATGTCTTCCCCTTGATTTTGATGATAAGTTGGGCTGACAGTCAAATTGTGGTTCTCTGACAAGCTTGGTTGAGCTGGATTTGCATTATGACTAGAACTTGAAGAAGGACGAGACCCCTGCTTCCCATTCCAATAGGCTTGGGCTGCAGCCAATTCTCCTGCAGACAAATCACTCTTAGGAATATAGTGAAAATGATTTCCATGCGGTACAACAAAAGCGTCACCTGTATCTTCAATCACATCTGTTGGACTAAAGACATACCCATCATCCGTTGTATAGGCTCCTCCAGTTGCTCTATTCGGTGCCTGCGTATTGAGATTAAAGTTTGCTTTAATGGCTGAACTTGGTTTCGCAGGACTGCTTGGTTTCGTATTATCAGAATGCTTTTGAACTGGCTGACCTCCAATTGGTAGATTTCGAGCCAATTTTTCTTCCAAGGCAGACATTTGCGAATAAGGAATGAAATGGAAATGATCTCCGTGAGGTACTGCCACACCATTTGCAGTACGTTTTGTAATCTGTGCTGGGTCAAATACTAATCCATCAGACTCCACATGACGTTGGCTAAGTGGCAAAGCGTACAATTCTTGAAGGAGACTAGCTAAATCCTCATTTTGACTCTCAGGAGTTGTTGTAAGATTTTGAGGAGTTTCAGATGGACTCGTTCTCACACTAGATCTTGTTTCTCCCCTGCTAGAACGATATTCAACCGTACTTAATTGACCGCCTTTTCCAGATAAGAAGGCTTGGGCAGCAGCTAATTCACTGGCAGACAAATCACTCTTAGGAATATAGTGGAAGTGATTGCCATGAGGAACAATATAGGCATCGCCTGTATCTTCAATGATATCAGAGGCATTAAAGATATAACCATCATCCGTTGTATAACGTCCTTGGGCTCTGGCTGCAACTACCGCCTGATTGTTTGAACCGCCACCGTGATTACTACTATGTTCCTGCTTCTGACGTTTAATCTCTTCTTTTGTCCGAATATTATCCGCATGGGTCGCATCTTTAAGGTAAACATAGTATTTACTGTTTACCTTAATGACATAACCACCCTTGATTTCATTGACAATGTCTGAATCCTTCAACTGATAATTCGAATCTTTCATGAGGAGCTCTTCACTGATGATGGCATCATAAGGAACCTTGCCATTATAGTAATGATAATGGTCTCCATGAGAAGTCACATAACCTTGATCCGTAATCTTGATAACAATTTGTTCAGCATTGATTCCCTCTCTCTTACTGACTTCATCTGGTGTTAAGTTCTCTGCCTTTTGACCAGCCTGATTACCATCTATATAAGCAACTCGATTAGACTCTTTCTTAGCCTGACCAGCTTGGTAACGACCAAGTTCATAGGAACAAACACTTAGGGCAAGAACTGCCACTGAACCTGCTAGATATTTTTTATTGATTTTCATTTTTTCCTCACTTTAATTCTTCTGCTAGAACACTTATATTTTCTTCAAGATTTTCTAAATAGGTCTTGTCATTTTGTGGGTCTGCCTCTAAAGGATTCAGAGTTTTAAGACCTACACCTGTTGATTTGACAAGAGTTTCAGCTACTTTTGAAGAAGCGTTACTTTCTGTAAAAATCGTTTTAACCTTATAGGTTTTCACAAATTCCTGAATTTCTGTTAGTTGTCTTGGACTTGGTTCTTGTTCCGGAGAGATACCTGCAATACCAAGTTGATTGAGTCCAAATCGCTTAGCTAAATAAGAAAAGGCTGTATGTTGTGTTACAAATGTTTTCTGAGTCGCTTTTTCAAATTTAGGCTGGAATTTCTTAGTCAATTCTTGAGCTTTTTTGATAAAGGCTTGCGCATTTTTTTGGTAAGTTTCTTTATGCTCACTATCCGCCTCCGAAAGCTTATCAGCGATAATCTGAGCTTCTTCACCAGCTTTTTCAGGATCTAGCCAAGTATGAGGATCGTAGAGCGTTTTTTCATCAACTCCATCCCCTGCTTCCACATCTTCTAGCCCTGGGACGCGGTCTAAAGTCATTCCCTCTGAAGCCTCTAAAACCTTCACTTTGGATTTTTTTAGATTGGGATCTAAACTTCCTGCCCAAGATTCGAGCGTATGTGAATGGTAAACAAAGACATCTGCATCATAGATGGCCGCGATGTCATTTGCCGAAGGTTCAAAGGAGTGAATCCCACTACTTGACTGAATCATCCGAACATCATTCAAGTCACCAGATACTTCCTTAACCATAGCGTAGATAGGATAAAAACTGGTCACAATTTTCATCCCCTTTCCTGTCTGGCTTTCCTTTTGACTACAGGCTCCTAGCAATAAAAGAAAGACACTTAACAAGACTAAAAATAAATTTTGTTTCTTCATGAACAACTCCTTAACTGTTTAATTAACTAGTAAACATTCTACTCCTAAAAACTTAATCTGTCAAGATATTTTTAGAAAAAATTTGAAATTTCTTTCACATATAAAAATCTGCTGAGTTTCAACAACTCAACAGATTCTCACTTTATATACTCAATGAAAATCAAAGAGCAAATTAGGAAGCTAGCCGCAGGC
>NZ_VMMR01000050.1:0-27628 GCF_013277285.1 Streptococcus sp. 339
AGAGCAAACTAGGAAGCTAGCCGCAGGTTGCTCAAAGCACTGCTTTGAGGTTGTGGATAGAACTGACGAAGTCAGCTTAAAACACTGTTTTGAGGTTGTGGATAGAACTGACGAAGTCAGCTTAAAACACTGTTTTGAGGTTGTGGATAGAACTGACGAAGTCAGCTTAAAACACTGTTTTGAGGTTGTGGATAGAACTGACGAAGTCAGCTTAAAACACTGTTTTGAGGTTGTGGATGGAACTGACGAAGTCAGTAACCATACCCATGGCAAGGCGAAGCTGACGTTGTTTGAAGAGATTTTCGAAGAGTATAAGCATTTTACTGAAATTTTATCTTACCCTCTAGGATGGCAAATGACATTCCCTATCAAAAATGGTAAAATAAGAAAAAATAATCCGAGAATCGAGGAAAGAAGATGCAAGAAAAGATTTTGGTAACGGGTGGGGCAGGTTTTATCGGGACCCACACTGTTATTGAGTTAATCCAAGCAGATCATCAGGTTGTTGTGGTGGATAACCTTGTAAACAGCAACCGTAAAAGTTTAGAAGTTGTTGAGAGAATTACAGGAGTTGAGATTCCTTTTTATGAGGCTGATGTCCGTGATACAGATACCCTCAGAGACATTTTCAAACAAGAAGAACCAACAGGGGTCATTCACTTTGCTGGCTTGAAGGCTGTCGGTGAATCTACTCGTATCCCTCTTGCCTATTATGACAACAATATCGCTGGAACTGTTAGCCTTTTGAAAGCTATGGAAGAAGCCAACTGTAAAAACATCATTTTCAGTTCTTCTGCGACAGTTTACGGGGATCCGCACACAGTGCCCATCTTGGAAGATTTCCCACTTTCAGTGACCAACCCATACGGTCGTACCAAGCTCATGCTAGAGGAAATTTTGACCGATATCTACAAGGCAGACTCAGAATGGAATGTTGTCTTGCTTCGTTACTTTAACCCAATCGGAGCCCATGAAAGTGGAGACCTAGGAGAAAATCCAAACGGTATTCCAAACAACCTCTTGCCATATGTGACTCAAGTAGCTGTTGGGAAATTAGAGCAAGTGCAAGTGTTTGGAGACGATTACGATACCGAAGATGGAACTGGTGTTCGTGACTATATCCACGTTGTCGATTTGGCTAAAGGTCACGTCGCAGCTCTGAAAAAAATCCAAAAAGGTTCAGGCCTAAACGTTTATAACCTTGGAACAGGTAAAGGCTACTCAGTTCTTGAAATTATCCAAAATATGGAAAAAGCAGTGGGACGCCCAATTCCTTACCGCATCGTAGACCGTCGCCCAGGGGATATCGCAGCCTGCTATTCAGATCCTGCAAAAGCCAAAGCAGAACTAGGCTGGGAAGCAGAACTCGGCATCACCCAAATGTGTGAAGATACATGGCGTTGGCAAAGCAAGCATCCAAATGGATTTGAAGACTAAGATGGTGATGTCAATCATTGTCCCCTGCTTAAACGAAGAGGAAGTACTTCCTCTTTTTTATCAGGCTCTGGAAGATTTGATTCCAGATTTGGAAACAGAAATCGAGTATGTCTTTGTCGAGGATGGATCGAACGATGGAACCTTGGAACTTTTAAAGGCCTATCGGGAGCAAAATCCGGCAGTGCATTATCTTTCTTTCTCTCGAAATTTTGGCAAAGAAGCAGCCCTTTATGCAGGCTTGCAATATGCGACAGGAGATTTGGTGGTGGTGATGGATGCAGACCTCCAAGATCCTCCTAGTATGTTGCTTGAGATGAAAAACTTACTAGACCAGAATGCAGATTTGGACTGTGTTGGAACACGGAGAACTAGTCGGGAGGGAGAACCCTTCTTTCGCAGTTTTTGTGCTAATCTCTTTTACCGCCTTATGCAAAAAATTAGTCCAGTAGCCCTGCCATCAGGTGTCCGTGATTTTCGCATGATGAGACGGTCTGTAGTCGATGCCATTTTAAGCTTGACCGAGTCCAATCGTTTTTCAAAGGGGCTCTTCGCCTGGGTGGGTTTCAAAACCTACTATTTGGACTATCCAAATGTCGAAAGGCAGGCTGGCAAGACCAGTTGGAGTTTGAGGCAACTTTTTTTCTACTCCATTGAAGGGATTGTTAATTTTTCAGATTTTCCCCTGATTATCGCCTTTGTGGCGGGACTCCTATCTTGTTTTATTTCTTTTGTGATGACTGTTTTTGTGGTGTTTCGGACCCTTATCTTGGGCAATCCGACATCTGGTTGGACCTCTCTGATGGCTGTTATTCTCTTTCTTGGAGGCATTCAACTCTTGACTATTGGGATTCTCGGTAAATATATCAGTAAGATTTATTTGGAGACTAAAAAAAGACCACTTTATCTTATCAAAGAAAAAAGTTATCATAGATCATGAAAAAGTAGGAATTATCTGGCGCAGTCACTTTTTTGTAATTATAATTCTTTTGGTCTGGAACTTGAGTGATTTTTAAAAAAATTAGGGATTTGACATGATATAAATGAACTATGTGGAATAAATTTACTGCAAAGACGATAACTTAATAAATAAAACATTCAGGAGGGTTATTTTATGCTAAGTAAAGAGGATTATACTGAAGAAATCGGGCTAATAAAGAAACAAAATTATGTAGAGGTTGAACTGTATCCTTTAGTTGCTGATATAATTAAGCCAACTTTAAAAGATAGTTTATCAAAAAGATATGTCTTCGGAAGACAAAGAAGGGGTTTGGGACAAATTTATTATGGTCTAAGTAATTTTCCTGATATAGTTATTTTAGATAAGACTTATGAAAACAAATCTAGGAAAAGTATAAAAATTGAAGAATGGAAGGAACTTCGAGGATGCGTGGAAGTTAAGAATTTAAATTATAGTTTAATTACAGAGGAAAAAATCAAATCAACCATATCGAACAGTTTTGAACATATAACTGGAGAGATGGGACAACTTATTGGAGACCTTTTATGGTATAAAAAAGTAATTTATACAAATGGAATTGAATGGAGATTTCTAAGTTTAGATGACAAGGAAGAGATAGATAATACAATTGTTGAAGTAGTTAACAAAAGAATAGAAACAGAAGAAGCGGGAAATTCTTTTGATTGGTGGAAGAATATTAAAGATTTATCGTTCAATTATACGGATATATGCCTATCTAAAGATTGTAGACGAGAGTGGAATGAATTTGTAAAAAGGGTAAAGGAAATAGAATGGTAGAAGTCTATTCTCATTGAGGAATTTAGATTATAAGTTGCAGTAAGATTTATCTGGAGACTAAAAAAAGACCACTTTATCTCGTTAAAGAAAAAAGTGATCTTCCTGATTTTACAGAAAAAAATAAAGTGAAAAGACTATAATTTTACATGGAAATATGCTAAACTAGAAAGAGTGAAACGTTCTTGTCAATTTACTATGAGAGATTAGTGTTGATCTTTAATCAAGGCACGTGTCGGACAGTTTCTAACAGCCTCTAAGACATCCTGACTAGGAGAAATTTCTTTTTCCAGTTGGTCAGGATTATCGTAAAAACGCACGATTCCATTATCGTGGTAATCAAATAAGTCAGAATAAGTTTGGCAAAGCCCACAGGCGATGCATCGTTCAGGTATAAGTGTGATTTTCATGTTCATATTTATATTGTAATAAGAAAAGTAAAAAAAAACAAGGAGTAAGGTATGGCAAAAGAACCGTGGCAAGAAGATATTTATGATCAAGAAGAAGCAAGAGCAGAGCGTCGGCATCGAAACCACGGAGGGGCTGATAGGATGGCTAATCGTATTTTGACGATCCTAGCTAGTATTTTCTTTGTAATTGTGGTGGTGATGGTCATCGTTCTCATCTATCTATCATCGGGGGGGAGTAATCGCACAGCAGCCTTAAAAGACTTTCATGATTCTGATGCAAGTGTAGTACAAATCTCATCTTCAAGCAGTTCTCAGCCTGAGCAGAGTTCAGAGCCAGAATCTACTTCTAGTAGTTCAGAAGAAGCTGCTAATCCTGAAGGAACGATTAAAGTTCTCGCAGGAGAAGGGGAAGCAGCTATTGCCGCTCGTGCAGGAATCTCCATTGCTCAGTTAGAGGCCTTGAATCCTGGGCACATGGCTACAGGATCTTGGTTTGCTAATCCAGGTGATGTTATAAAAATAAAATAGGAGCCGATATGAAAACAATTCAAATTGCTATTGATGGTCCTGCTTCCAGCGGTAAGAGTACGGTCGCAAAGATTATTGCTAAGGATTTTGGATTCACCTACCTTGATACAGGAGCTATGTATCGTGCAGCGACCTATATGGCTCTTAAGAACCAATTAGGAGTTGAAGAAGTCGAAGCCCTTCTAACCTTGTTGGACCAGCATCCAATCAGCTTTGGACGTTCAGAAACTGGAGACCAGCTTGTTTTTGTAGGAGATGTGGATATTACCCATCCTATCCGTGAAAATGAAGTGACCAATCATGTTTCTGCTATTGCAGCAATTCCTCAAGTGCGTGAGAAACTAGTTTCTCTCCAACAAGAAATTGCCCAGCAAGGTGGGATTGTCATGGATGGTCGCGATATTGGAACTGTTGTATTGCCACAAGCAGAATTGAAAATTTTCCTAGTAGCTTCTGTTGATGAGAGAGCAGGGCGCCGTTACAAGGAAAATATTGCCAAGGGAATTGAAACAGACCTTGAAACCCTAAAAAAGGAAATTGCTGCGCGTGACTACAAGGATAGTCATCGGGAGACTTCTCCTCTTAAACAAGCAGAGGACGCTGTCTATCTTGATACAACTGGCTTGAACATTCAAGAAGTAGTTGAAAAAATCAAATCAGAAGCTGAAAAAAGAATGTAAATGTAGAAAAGCCGATAGATGGATATCGGTTTTTTTCTAAATTTGTCAAAATGCTGATTTTAGGGTATAATAGTTGCTGTTCGAGAAATTTTGATTTTCAAAGAATAGTGAATGATGATAAGGAGAAACTATGAACAATTTACCAAATTGTCCAAAATGTAACTCAGAGTATGTCTACGAAGACGGTGCCCTACTGGTTTGCCCAGAGTGTGCTCATGAGTGGAATCCTGCTGAAGTTGCAGAAGCAGAAGAAGGTCTTGTCGCTATCGATGCCAACGGAAATAAATTGGCTGATGGTGATACAGTAACTCTCATCAAGGACTTGAAAGTAAAAGGTGCGCCAAAAGATTTGAAACAAGGGACGCGCGTGAAAAATATCCGCATCGTAGAAGGCGACCACAATATCGACTGTAAGATTGATGGTTTTGGTGCCATGAAACTCAAATCAGAGTTTGTGAGGAAGATTTAAGCATGTCAAAACACTATAAACTTGTATTTTATAGCCGTATCTTCTTGTTTCTAGCGGCTTTTACGGGAGTTTATCTTGAAATTACTAAGCATGGTGGTTTTGGGATGCTTCTCTATTACACGGTTCTGTCCAACCTCTTGGTAACTATTTTTACCCTTTATCTTCTAAAGGTTATGAGCCGTGTAGGTGAAAATTGGCAAAGGCCAAGTCTCTTGCGCTTAAAAGGTGGGGTCACCATGAGTATCATGATTACCTGTGTGATTTACCATTTCCTCTTGGCGCCCATTGCGACTAATTTCTATACCCTAGAAAATTTCCTTTGCCACTATATCGTTCCCATCTGGTTTTTAGCGGATACCCTCTTTTTTGACAAACAGGGTCAATATAAGATTTGGGATCCAGCAGTGTGGACCATTTTACCCTTGCTGTATATGATGTTTGCTCTTTTTAATGGCTTGGTTCTAAAACTCAATATTCCAAATGCCAAGGATAATCCTTTCCCTTACTTCTTTTTAAATGTGAACAAGGGTTGGGATGTCGTATTCAAGTGGTGTCTGATTATCTTTGTTGCCTATATGGTAGCAGGATTTATCTTCTACTTTATTAAGCAAATCAAGAGAAAGTCATTCTAATACTCTTCGAAAATCTCTTCAAACTACGTCAGTTTCCATCTGCAACCTCAACACACTGTTTTGAGCAGCCTGCGGNNATTTTCATTGAGTATAAGACACAAGGGATTCATTTTCGAGTTTGAGAAGGAGTCTGTGTACCAATGAGGCTTCTTCTTTTCTTGCTTTTTTGATAACTATCAAAAAAGTAGAAGATTAAGAGAAATATAGAAAGAGATTTCATGAAACAATTTTTAGAACGGGCCAGCATTTTGGCTCTCTCCCTCGTTTTGATTGCCTCCTTTTCCATTTCGAGTGCCCTACCAGCCATGTTTGACTATTATCAGGGTTATTCTAAGGAACAAATTGAGCTCTTGGTGAGCTTGCCTTCCTTTGGAATCATGATGATGTTACTGCTAAATGGTTTCTTAGAAAAAATATTTCCTGAGCGCTTACAGATTAGTTTGGGCTTGCTGATTTTATCATTGAGCGGTACAGCTCCCTTCTGGTACCAAGCCTATCCCTTTGTCTTTGGGACACGGCTTCTTTTTGGTTTAGGTGTTGGGATGATCAATGCCAAGGCCATTTCTATTATCAGTGAACGCTATCAAGGAAAAAGGCGAATTCAGATGTTAGGGCTACGCGCTTCTGCAGAGGTCGTTGGAGCTTCTCTCATTACCTTGGCCGTCGGTCAGTTGTTGGCCTTTGGTTGGACAGCTATCTTTCTAGCCTATAGTGCTGGATTTTTGGTGCTGCCCCTTTATCTGCTCTTTGTCCCTTATGGAAAATCAAAGAAAGAAGTCAAGAAAAGAGCGAAGGAAGCAAGTCGTTTAACTCGAGAAATGAAAGGCTTGATTTTTACCCTAGCTATCGAAGCGGCAGCTGTAGTTTGTACCAATACAGCTATTACCATCCGTATTCCAAGTTTGATGGTGGAAAGAGGATTGGGGGATGCCCAGTTATCTAGTTTTGTTCTTAGTCTCATGCAGTTAATCGGGATTGTGGCTGGAGTGAGTTTTTCTTTCTTGATTTCTATCTTTAAAGAGAAACTGCTCCTCTGGTCTGGTATTACATTTGGCTTGGGGCAAATCGTGATTGCCTTGTCTCCATCCTTGTGGGTGGTAGTAGCAGGAAGTGTTCTGGCTGGATTTGCCTATAGTGTAGTCTTGACGACGGTCTTTCAACTTGTCTCTGAACGAATTCCAGCTAAACTCCTCAATCAAGCAACTTCATTTGCAGTTTTAGGCTGTAGTTTCGGAGCTTTTACGACCCCATTCATTCTAGGTGCAATAGGGTTACTAACGCACAATGGGATGCTGGTCTTTGCCATCTTAGGAGGTTGGTTGATTGTAACCTCTATCTTTGTCATGTACCTATTTCAAAAGAGAGCTTAGGATTGATTCCTAAGTTTTTCTTTTGATACTCAATGAAAATCAAAGAGCAAACTATAGTTGATTGAGTTTGGAATAGTACGCTGTAGCTGCTAAAACATTTCTAGAAATTAATTTGACTTTCCTAATAGAGTTATTCATATCTTATTTCAATCTACTATAGAAAGCTAGCCGCAGGTTGCTCAAAATAGTGTTTTGAGGTTGCAGATGGAAACTGACGTGGTTTGAAGAGATTTTCGAAGAGTATGAGATTTTTATACCCATACAATATTTGTTTTAGATCCTTGTTTACAGACTAATTTCTTGATAAAATAGAGGTTATGACGAGATATAAAGCAACTATTTCCTATGATGGTTATGCCTTTGCTGGCTTTCAGCGCCAGCCTCATGCGCGTAGCGTTCAGGAAGAAATTGAAAAAACCTTGACCAGGTTAAATAAAGGGCAAGCTATTACTGTTCACGGTGCTGGTAGGACAGATAGTGGGGTTCATGCTCTGGGACAGGTGCTTCATTTTGACCTGCCTTATCAGATGGATGAGGAGAAACTCCGTTTTGCCTTGGATACCCAGTCTCCTGAAGATATTGATGTGATTTCGATTGAGCTTGTGGCAGATGATTTTCATTGCCGTTATGCCAAGCATAGCAAGACCTATGAGTTTATCGTGGATAGAGGACGTCCCAAAAATCCCATGCGCCGTCACTATGCCACCCACTTCCCTTACCCACTTGATGTGGAGAGGATGCAGGAGGCCGTCAAAAAGCTAGAAGGAACCCATGATTTCACTGGCTTTACAGCCTCTGGGACTAGTGTAGAGGATAAGGTTCGCACTATTACAGAAGCCAGTCTTAGGGTTGATGAGACAGGCCAGTTTTTGACTTTTACCTTTTCAGGAAATGGTTTCTTGTATAAACAGATTCGCAATATGGTGGGGACACTGCTCAAAATCGGCAACAAGCGTATGCCAGTAGAGCAGATTGACCTCATCTTGGAGAAAAAGGACAGGCAGCTTGCAGGTCCCACTGCAGCACCAAATGGTTTATATTTAAAGGAGATTCGTTATGAAGAATAATCGTATTTTAGCACTTTCTGGGAATGATATTTTTAGTGGTGGTGGTTTGTCAGCTGATTTGGCTACCTATACCTTGAACGGCTTGCATGGCTTTGTAGCAGTGACTTGTTTGACAGCCTTGACGGAAAAGGGCTTTGAAGTCTTTCCAACTGACGATACCATTTTTCAACATGAATTAGATAGCTTGCGTGATGTAGAATTTGCAGGGATTAAGATTGGTCTTCTACCAACTGTCAGTGTGGCTGAGAAGGCTTTGGACTTTATCAAGCAACGTCCAGGAGTGCCTGTGGTTTTGGATCCTGTCTTGGTCTGTAAGGAAACGCATGATGTAGCTGTCAGTGAACTCTGCCAAGAGTTGATTCGCTTTTTCCCTCATGTCAGTGTGATTACGCCTAATCTTCCTGAAGCAGAATTACTAGCTGGTCAGGAAATTAAAACCTTGGAAGACATGAAAACTGCAGCTCAGAAATTGCATGACTTAGGAGCGCCAGCAGTCATTATCAAGGGAGGCAATCGCCTTAGTCAGGACAAGGCTGTAGATGTCTTTTATGACGGACAAAACTTTACAGTCCTAGAAAATCCTGTCATCCAAGGGCAAAATGCTGGCGCAGGTTGTACCTTTGCCTCTAGCATTGCCAGTCGCTTGGTTAAAGGTGATGAACTTTTACCAGCAGTAGAAAGCTCTAAGACTTTCGTTTACCGTGCCATTGCACAAGCAGATCAGTATGGAGTAAGACAATATGAAGCAAACCAAAACAACTAAAATCGCCCTTGTATCCCTATTAACCGCCCTCTCTGTGGTTCTAGGTTATTTCTTAAAAATCCCAACACCGACAGGCATCCTAACTCTTTTAGATGCGGGTGTCTTCTTTACGGCCTTCTACTTTGGTAGTCGTGAAGGGGCTGTAGTCGGAGGACTGGCAGGTTTCTTGATTGACCTCTTATCAGGCTATCCTCAATGGATGTTCTTTAGCTTGGTCAATCATGGATTGCAGGGATTTTTCGCAGGATTTAAAGGAAAAACTCAGTGGTTAGGCCTTATCTTAGCAACGATTGCCATGGTAGGGGGTTACGCCTTGGGTTCTACATTGATGAATGGCTGGGCAGCAGCCCTACCAGAAATTCTACCAAATTTCATGCAAAATATGGTAGGGATGATTGTAGGATTTATTCTTAGTCAAAGTATCAAGAAGATTAAGTAAAGCGGCTGTGGAGAAAGTCCTAAAAATCAGAAAAAACGCATAGTATCAGGTATTGAAAACCTTGATACTATGCGTTTTATTGTGGGAAGATTTTTCTCATTTTTAGTGAAATTGAACTTTTTCTAACATCTTTTTATAGATTACTTCTTGATCAATTATCATTTCCATTGTTGTTTCTTGGGGTTTCATCCCTTGTCTTTGATAAAAGCGGAGAGCACCCTCGTTATCATTCCAGACACTTAGGGTTAGATTATGGCAGCCAATTTCTTTAGCATAATTGAGAGCGAATTGATAGAGTTGATTACCAATTTTTTGACCACGAGCATTTTGATCTACACATAAATCTTTGATAAAAAGGGTTTTGATTTCTTGGAGAACAGGATTATCTGTTTTATCTTTTATGGTACAAAATAGGTGTCCGAGAACTTGTCCCTTCTCATCTTCAAAAACAAAAATAGGGGTATGTTCTTGAGAGAGAATATTTTGCAACTCAGAGGAACTATATTTAGTCCCAGTTTGCTTAAAAATATCTGGTCGAGCTTGGTGGTGAAGCGTAAGGATTTGTTGTAATAAATCGAGTAATTTAGGAATATCTTCTTGTTTAGCTTTTCGAATAGTCATGAAGGTTCTTTTTATTGGCTTAGTCTATAAGAAAAGCTTTAGGGGCAATCATTTTTCTTTATGAAGAGTTCTTAAAATAATTAACTGTGTTGACATAATCCAAAGAATGAGAATACTCATGTCCAATAGAGAAACATTTCCGTAGTCGTAAAGGCTGGCTCGCAGAAGATTTGAGGAAGGGACGAAAGGGAGGGCACGGTAAAGATGGTTTACCCACTCAGGTAGTCGATCTGCAGGATACATGAGTGGTGAGAACATGAGTCCAATCATAAGAATTAGCTGCGACATAAGGGTTACTGTATTTGGAGAAAAGGTGTAGGCTATAGCAAATCCCAGACTAATCATAGTAAGACAAATCAGAAGCACAATAAAAACACCAAGAAAAGATGGATGGAGACGAACAGAAAAACGGACATACCCAAGTAGAATAGAAATAAAAACTCCCGGCAAAATGGCAATTAACCACATCCACAAGTCAGCGAGAGAAATGAATATCCTAGGGATGGGTAAGGCACGAATATAATCAAAATGCCCTTCCAACTTATCATTTGCTATAACAGGGGAGGAAATTGTACAACCCATGGAGATAATTCCAATTAAAACAGAACCAGACGAAAGATAGTAGGCAGTAGTCGAATCGATATCGCCAATAACTAGAGGGTAGCCAAAAAGAAGAGAAATGGATAAGAGGAGCTGTGCTAGTGTAAAAAGGATGAAAAGCTCTTTTTGGCGCAAGTAGTTCCAATGAAGTAAGTAAAAAAATTGAGTCATATTAGTTGGTTAGCTCCTCTCTATAAAGGTCAGAAATAGTCAATGTTTTTTGATGAAGAGAGAGATTGGAAATGGTTTTTTGACCAAGTTCTTCTGTCAGTTGTGCTATCAATGGAGCTAGACTTCTTTCCTCAATCTCTAATTGACAACTAACACCATTGATAATTGTATAATCTTCTATTTTGTCTAATATACTTTTAGTCTTAAAATCAAAGCTTATCTGATACAGTTTGTCATGGATGATTTGCTTAACCTTTCCTGATTTGAGCAATCTACCATTATTAAAGAGGGCGTAATTATCTGCATATTTTTCAACCTCCAGAAGATTATGAGTAACGATAATAATGGTATGCCCCTTGCTAGCTAACTTTTGCAATAATTGCCATTGCTTTTCACGACGAATGGGGTCAACATCATTTGTTGGTTCGTCAAGAAGAATGATGTCTGAGCTACCGATTAGTGTCATAGCGAAGAAAGTTAGTCTTTTGAGACCGCCCGAAAGATCCTTACCTTTTTTGTAACGATAGTCTTCAATTTCTAAATCAGTGAGAAGCTGGCTGATTGCTTTTTCTAGTTCTTGGGAACTCAATCCTCGCATTTTTCCAAGTATTTCTAAATTTTGTTCTACGGTTAATTTGTCGAGTGGGGCATATTGTTGAGACATATAACTAATTAAGGTGCGTGCTTGTTTACGATTGTATATAAAAGAAATATCACCATACAAAATATCTCCTTGGTCAGGTTTAGTAAAACCAATCATTTGATTCAATAGAGTAGATTTTCCAGCTCCATTGTGTCCCAAAAAAGCCGTGATTTTTGCTGGTGATATTTCTAAGGAAATATGATTATTGGCTAAGTGCTGACCATCAAAAGATTTAGTCAAATTATCAATTACGAGTTTTGCAGTTGTCATAACTTTAATTCTCCGTACTTAGAAAAAATTTCCCAATCGTCTTCTTTACCTGTGCCGCATGTTGGACATTCATCAAGATAGCGTCCCCAAGAATCGTGTGTGAATGAGGCTCCGTTTTCATAATTGATTTCGTATTGATGGTTAAGGCTAATTGGTTCCGTATATTGAGTTAATAATCGGATAGTTTCATCAACAATGGCAGAAGTCAGTTGAAATATTGCTGGACCATAGGCTATTGTAGGGATTGTTTTTGTAATCGTACGAACACCGTGGAATTGTTCAAGGAATAGAGTGTCAATTTTTGTATAATAAATATTTAAACAATCAAAACAGCCTGTTTGGTAAGGGATAACTGAATAGACACGACCACGACTAACTTGACTGGCGCCAAATATACAGGGAATATTTTTTGTAACGATTGCTTTATTTACGATACGTTGAATATCATATTGAGGTTCATCAATCACACATATCGTAATATCAACATCATCAAGTAAAGGAATCAAGTCACTTACAGAGGTGATACGTATATTATGGGTTTCTACTTCAATATCGGAATTCATTTTTGTAACTTCTCTATGGGCAATTTGAACTTTAGATAAGCCAATATCATCTTCCTTGTATAGAAATTGTCTTCCTAGATTACTTTGCTCAACAATGTCAAAATCCACTATTTTTATCTTTTTAGGTCCCAAGCCTGCTAGTAATGTCAGTATGTTAGAACCCCCACCACCAAGACCTAGTAAAAGGATAGTAGACTGATGAATTTTTTTCTGTGTTGCAATACTATCTTGGAAGCTATTTAAATAGCGACTGAAATAATATATATTTGAATGATAACGTTCTTTAATATCCTGAATTTCGCCCGCTTCTTCGAGAACCCCCTCATTATCTAAGAGTTCAAGAGCGCCTGTGATGTCTTCTTCAGTTAAATCATCATATTTTGTTAGTATGATATTGAGAATATCTTGAAAAGGACGTCCGTCCAAAATATTGACTAAATTCCACATTTTATTATTATCATCCTTAATTTCTGTGGTTATACCAATTTGTAGCCCAATCCTAAATAAATTTTTATGAAGTTTATAAACAGGATATATTTCTTTTATTCTTGGATGATAGAATTTCATTTTAACCTCACTATTTTATTAAAAAAGGAAGACGAGGTGATTATAAATCATATATCCTCGTCTTGCAACTCCCAGTTCCTATTACAAATGGAAATAAGTAGAAAGAAAATGGTGAACCTATCTACTCAATTCCAACAGTAGGAATAAATAGAAAAGAACTCCTCTAAAAACTCAATTTTAAAATGCTAATTTTTCAACCTTTTCTGGTTACTAAACATAGAAAACCGGTAGTTTTTAGAGGTGCCCAAAATTTAGAAAACACCCCAGCTAATATCAGTTTTAGCAATAACTTTACGCACTTGAATATTTTTCATTTTTGTAACTCCTTTCATATTTGATAAGAATATTGTATAATAAATTAACGATTTTTTTATCAGCATGTCATAATTGACGTATTTGACGTTATAATTGGCAAAATCATGCTTGTAGTGAGGAATTTGATGTTAAAAATTGCGATTTGTGATGATTCTAATAGGGATGGTAGTCAGCTAGAAAACTTACTCTTATCTTATAAGGACATCAAAATAGAAACGAGTGTTTATACGAATCCCCAAAAACTATTAGAACAATTGACAGAGAAGTACAGTTGTGTTTTTTTGGATATCGAGATGCCACAGATAACAGGAATTGATATGGCACAAAAAATCCGTAAGGTAAACCCTTTTATCCCGATTATCTTTGTTACCAGTTATCGAGATTATATGGAGCAGGTTTTTGAAGTGCAGACTTTTGATTATTTACTTAAACCAGTGACTTCTAAAAAATTATATAAAACTCTGGATAGAGTGGTACGTTTTTTGAATTTAGGGCAAGCTGTATTTACGTTTACTTTTGGAAAGCAGCATTATTCACTGCCTTTAGATGACATTGTATTTTTTGAAAAGGATAAGCGTGCTGTCTTTATTTACACTAAAGATCAGACTTACAAAGCTTTGCTTAAAACGAAAGATATTTTAGAGAAATTACCTGATTACTTTATTCAAATTCATTCTTCCTATATTATCAATCCTAGATATGTGACAGAGTTTGATTCGCAAATAGTCACAATTTTAAATGGAATGGATGAAAATCACCTTCCAATTAGCCGAAAATTTCAAACGTCTTTTAGAGAAAAGTATTATTATTATCTGAGTGAGAGGAATTTTTAATGTTAGTCAGTTTGCGGATTGTGAGTATTCTGTTTGATTTATTTTTGGGAATTATTTTCTTTTATAGACCTCTGTCCCAAAAAGAAAAGTCTAGGAGAATTTGTATCTTTACTTCTCTCCTTTTATTTTTCCATGCCTTGTTGACGATATTATTTTCAGGAGCTAATCTTTTCTTAGTAGGGAATCTTATTCTCAGTATCGCAGAGTATTATTTTTTAGGTCTTTATTTTGGATATGCTGTTCAAGAATCTTCGTTTTGGATTTTTTGTCAGATGAGTCTAACTTTACTAGCTGGTACTATACTCAATCAAGCAGTGCAACTATTTTCCCCTTTATCAGTCATTTCAGAAAATCTAATAGCCATGCTTTTTTATCTCGCTGTAGCTTTTCTTTTATCATTGCTAGTGACCCTGGTTCTTCGACAACTTTTTCGTGCACATCAAAAGTTAGTTTATACTGTTTCTAAAGGGACTTGGTTATACCAGTTTATTGTACCATTTTTGTCCATTTGTTTTGCTTTTACAGTATCAGCGATTCAAGGGCAAGTGTTTGAGAAGGATTATCTTTCTTTTGTTTCTGTATTAGCCCTCATTGTGTTAACGTTCTCTTCTCTCTATTTCACCCTATATCTTTCTCAGCAACAACAGAGGTATTATCAAAGCATACTAGAGACGGAACAGATGACCTTTCAACTGAGAGAAATGAAACAATCTAAAAAAGATTATAGGAGGATTCAAAGGATTCAACACGATTTGAAAAATCAACATTTAATCCTCCTTGCACTTTTAAAAGAAGATCCTGAACAAGCGAAGTCTTATCTCCAAAGCATGACAAATAGTATAGAGAACCAAACTGTCTGTTACTCCAAGAATACAACAATTAACTTTTTACTCAATCAAAAATTACAGGATAAGGTAGAGGACATACAATTGGAAATTGATTGTTTTGTACCTCAACGATTAGAAATCAATCCAGATATTTTAGCGGTTTTACTTGGTAATTTGTTGGACAATAGTCTTGAAGCCTGTATGCGCTTGAGTAATAAAGAAGATAGGGTCTTGATCTTAGGAATACGATATTTTCAGAAGAAACTCTTTATTGCTATCGAGAATTCATTTGATGAGAATGAATTGGTAATACGAAAGGAACGTCAGACAGAGGGATGGGGGCTTAAAAATATTGAGAGACTTGTAACCAATCATAGGGGAACAATGAAGAATTTCATTCAGAATGGACGTCATAAAACAGAAGTGATTCTTCTTGTCTAACTAGGGTTTGTTGCTATCTTAATCAAAATAAAGCAAGTCTTTGCTGGTACTTGTAAAGAGGTCAAAGCCATCCTTGGTAACAACACCGCAGTCTTCAATACGAACACCGACTTTACCAGGGATATAGATACCTGGTTCAACAGAGAAGCACATGCCTTCTTCGATGACCATGTCGTTTCCTTCCATGATAGATGGGAATTCATGGACATCCATACCGATACCATGCCCGAGACGGTGGTTGAAGTACTCACCATAACCAGCTTTTTCGATGACCTCACGGGCAGCGCGGTCCACTTCATGAGCAGTCACACCTGGCTTGATAAAGTCAAGAGCAGCTTGTTGGGCTTCAAGAGTCAAGTTGTAAATATCTTTCTTGAATTGGTCTGGTTTGCCGACAGCGACTGTACGAGTCATATCTGACGCATAGCCATTGACCAGAACACCAAGGTCAAAGAGGAGAAGAGCATCATTTTCAACCTTATTAGCTGCTGGAATGCCGTGTGGATTCGCAGCATTATCACCAGTCAAGACCATGGTATCAAAGCTCATTTCGTAACCTTCACGTTTCATGGCAAAGTCAATTTGTGCGATGATATCTGTCTCAGTCTTGTCAAGAGAAATATTGTCAAAACCAACATGAACAGCCTTGTCAGCATAAAGACCTGCAACCATCATTTTTTGTACTTCGTCAGCTGATTTGATGAGGCGCATGCGTTGGATACGAGGAGTGAGGTTTTCAAACTCAGCAGTTTCAAAAACTGTTTTCAAACCATGGTATTTGGTCAAGATGAGATTGTCAAACTCAACAGCGACACGTTTGAAGTCAAGTTGTGGAAGAGCATGTTTGATTTTTTGCCATGGATTTTCAGAATCGACATAGCCCACTACTGGGAAGGAAACGGTGCTACTTGCACGTTCTACTTCAAGAGCTGGGACAAAGAGGAGAGGTTCCTGATCCGCTAGGACAAAGAGGAACATTTGGCGTTCATGGGGATCACTGTAAAAACCAGTGAGGTAATTGATTGTGACGGGGTCAGATACGACAGCGACGTCTAGTTTTTCTGATTCAAGATATGTTAGGATTTGTTGTAATTTAGACATATGCTACCTTCTTTCTACCCCTCTATTTTGGCAAAAAAAGAGAGAAAATGCAAGGGAGAAGGGTAAAAGAAAAGACAAAAAAACTCCGACAAGATAACGGAGTTCTTTGATATAGTTTCACTTTGTTTAAGAAAAGTCAGCCTTGCTTTTGACATCACTGTATTCTTCAGCGATTTCTTGGCTGAGAATATCTTCATAGGCAGGGAGTTGGATGTCCTGACCATATTTCTTCTTGAGGGCTGTAGTGACTAGGCGATAAGCCAGATTGGCATTACGAGAGAGGATAGGCCCGTGGAAGTAGGAACCAAAGACATTCTTATAATGAACCCCTTCGCCGACCTTTTCTTCGTTGTTTCCATTTCCATAGACAACCTGTCCCAGTGGTTTTTGGTCATCAGAGAGGAAGGTACGTCCCTGGTGATTTTCAAATCCATAGTAGGTTTCATTGAAATCTTCATTGTGAATCTTGATGTCCCCGATAAAACGGTTATTGGTCTGGTTGAGAGTGTAGTGGCCCATGACCCCTAGTCCTTCGATGAGTTTGCCTGAAGCTTCAACATAATATTGACCCAATAGTTGAAAACCACCGCAGATAGCGAGAACCACACCGTCGTTTTTGATGTAGTTGTCAATGCTCTCTTTTTTAGCAGGTAGGTCGTCTGCAATGATACTTTGTTCAAAGTCTTGACCGCCTCCGAAAAAGGCGATGTTGTAGTGATTTTCATCAAAATCATCATGGAGAGAAACGATGTCAACGGTCACATGGGCTCCCAGTTTTTCAGCAACATACTTGAGCATGAGGATGTTTCCATTGTCCCCGTAGGTATTCATGAGATTTCCGTAGAGGTGGGCAATGTTGAGCTGATAGGGGTAATTGCCATCTTTTGAGGAAAGTGAAGTATAAACCATTAGTTCATCTCCTTTCTAACAATCTGACGACTAGCCAGCAGTTCACGAAATTCCAGCATAGCAGTATAAGTAGCCAGGATATAGGCATGCTTGCAGTCTTGGTTCTCAATTGTCTTAAGAACTTGTTCCAGACTACTTGTTTCAGTGATTTTATCAGCTGGATAGCCTGTCACTCGGAGACGACGAGCAATTTCAGAATGGCGAACACCGCCAGCGTTGATTTCAGGAATGTCCATGTCAGTGATTTGCTCAAAGTCTGCATCCCAGATCCAGCTAGTGTCAATTCCATCTGCATAGTTGGCATTGAGGAGGACAGATAGGCTAAATGGATAAGGTGCTAGTTTAATCATCTCGATAGCTTGAGTTGCACCGACTGGATTTTTAATCAAGACAAGGGTACATTCCTTGTCACCGATATGGAAGGTTTCTTGGCGTCCAAAGACAGCACGGCTCTTATCAAATCCTTGCTTGATTAGTTGGGAATCTGCACCAAGGAAACGGGCGATGGCAACCGCAGCTAGGGCGTTGTAGATATTGTAGAGACCACCGATTTGGATACCATATTCTTGTCCGTCAATGACAAAGCGAGAGCGATTGTTGGTCAACTCAACCAATTCTGTCAAGCGATAGTCTAAATCAGGACGTTTACATCCACAACCTTCACAGATATAGGCACCTAAGTTTGCATAAGTATTGTGCTCATATTTGAGGATGCCTTGGCAGTCAGGGCAGAGGATTCCTTCGGTATTATAGTGAGCCAGCTGGGCTGGGCCTTTCTCCAAGTCAAAACCAAAATACTGTACAGGATTTGGAATAGCTGGCTTGTAGAAAAGTGGACTGTCTCCATTAAGGAGAACAGTGGCAGTAGGCACTTTACGAATGGCATCCAAAATCATCTTATAAGTCGTGTAAATCTCGCCATAGCGGTCCATCTGGTCACGGAAGATATTCGTGATAACAAAAAGGCTTGGCTGGATGTAGTCACAGATACGAGATAGACTGGCCTCGTCGATTTCTAGGACGGCAATATTTTTCCCAGTTTTTGAAGATTTGGCTGTTAGGAAGGTTGTTGCAATTCCTGTAATCATGTTGGCACCGCTTGGGTTGGTTAGAACTTGACCATAAACCTCTTTTAAAATGCCGACAGTGAGGGCAGTTGTCAGGGTTTTTCCATTTGTTCCAGTGACCACGACAATCTCGTAGTTCTTAGCTAGGTTTTGTAAAATATCTTTATCAAATTGAAGGGCGACTTTCCCTGGGAGCGTACTTCCACGTCCAAGACGGCTTAAAACGAAGTGGGAAGAACACCCAGCAAGAAGGCCCAAAGTAGTTTTTAAGTTCATGTTTCTATTATATCACAAAAGAGGGAAAAGACAGATTTGATACTCAATGAAAATNNTACGGCAAGGTGAAGCTGACGTGGTTTGAATTTGATTTTCGAAGAGTATGAGATTTCGCAGAAATGAAAACAGCCCTCAGAGGGCTGTCAGTTAAGATGTGATCTCAACTTAAATCGCAAACAAGTCATTCAAGTTCTCAGCCAAAGTTGGGTGAGTGAAGATTTGTTTTGTGAAGTAAGTGTAAGGAATCTTGTTGTCCATAGCAACAGTGATGATGTTGATGATTTCTTGAGAACCTTCTGAGAAGATGCTTGCTCCAAGAATTTCTTTTGTTTCAGTATTAACCACAGCTTTGAAAGCTCCGCGAAGGTCTCCGTTTACGTGACCACGAGGCATTGCTGCAACAGGGATTTCTTTCACTGCGTATGGAAGTTTCAAATCAGCCGCTTGGCTTTCAGTCAAACCAACTTGTGAAAGTGCAGGTGTGATGAACATAGTATTTGGCACATTGAGACGGTCTTCAAGTGTGTAGCTGCCATCTCCAGCAAGGTAGCTGTAAACAACACGGAAGTCATCAAGTGAAATGTAAGTAAATTGAAGGCCACCGTTGACATCTCCAACTGCAAAGACACCAGGAACGTTTGTTTGACAGTGTTTGTCTACTTTAATAGCGCCACGTTCAGTTAGTTCAATATCTGTATTTTCAAGTTGAAGTGGTTCTACATTTGGTTTGCGTCCAGTTGCGTAGAGAAGGGCATCGAAACGGTAAGTTTCGTTTTCAGTTACGACAAGCACTTGGTCACCGTCGTTTTTGATTTCAGTAGTATGGATATTTTGAAGCAATTCAATGCCATCTTCTTCCATGTATTGTTTAGCAAGAGCTGCGATGGAAGGTTCTGCACGAGGTAGGAAAATATCCAAGGCATCTAGGACTGTAACCTTGCTTCCAAGTTTGTTGTAAAGACCAGCAAATTCAAGACCGATATTTCCACCACCAAGGACTCCAAGTTTCTCAGGCAATTTGTCCAAGTTTTGGATACCTGTTGAGTCAAAGACGTTTTTGCTTGTAGCAAGTCCAGGGATTGGCAAGACGTTTGAAACAGCACCAGTGTTGATGACGATTGTTTCAGCAGTCAGTTCTTTCTTTTCATCACCAGCTTGGATTTCGATGACTTTATTGGAAAGGAAGTGAGCTTCCGCATCAAAGATATCCACGCCTGTACCAGCAACAGTCGCATAGTTTTTACTATTGAGGCGACCAGTGATCGTGTTTTTAGTAGCAATGACTTCTTCAAAAGATAAGTCCTTCTCAGCAGCAACTAGCAAAGTCTTAGTTGGGATACAACCGATGTTAATACAAGTTCCACCGTACATAGCTTTGCTACGTTCAATGAGGGCAACTTTTTTGCCAGCTGAAGCCAATTTACCAGCTAGTGTTTTACCAGCTTTACCAAATCCGATAACGATTAAATCATAAGTTAACATTTAGAGTTCCTCCTATTCGCATTTCATTCTAGCACAAGAAAAAAACTTTTGCACAATTCTGCTACGGAAAAGACAGAAAAAGATAAAAACGCTTTCCAGACAAAAAACTAGTAATTTTTTGACAAGCTTGATAAACTAAAATCCTATCTATTTTTATATAAGATAGAATAAATGTTCGAAAATAGGAGGTTTTATGAAATCGAATCGTTATATTATTGCCTTTGCTGGGGTCATTTTACACTTAATGCTGGGTTCTACTTATGCTTGGAGTGTTTATCGCAACCCTATTATTGAAAAAACGGGATGGGATCAGGCTTCTGTTGCCTTTGCCTTTAGTCTAGCAATCTTTTGTTTGGGCTTATCGGCTGCATTTATGGGGCGTTTGGTAGAAAAATTTGGTCCGAGAGTCATGGGGAGTCTATCTGCTTTTCTATACGCAGGTGGAAATATCTTAACAGGATTTGCAATAGACCGTCAGGAGCTGTGGTTGCTGTATCTCGCTTATGGCATTTTAGGTGGGCTTGGTTTGGGAGCAGGCTATATTACCCCTGTGTCAACAATTATAAAATGGTTTCCTGATAAACGTGGTCTCGCAACAGGTTTAGCGATTATGGGGTTTGGTTTTGCTTCTTTATTGACTAGTCCTATAGCGCAACATCTCATCGCGGGGGTAGGGCTTGTAGAAACTTTTTATATTTTAGGTGCAAGTTACTTTATTATCATGCTCCTAGCTTCACAATTCATTAAGCGTCCAAATGAGCAAGAGCTTGCAATTTTATCTGCTTCAGGGAAAGAAAAAATAGCCTCTTTGACGCAAGGAATGGCTGCAAATCAGGCTCTGAAAAGCAATCGGTTTTATATACTTTGGATTATTTTCTTTATCAACATAGCTTGTGGTTTAGGCTTAATTTCAGCGGCATCGCCAATGGCACAGGAAATGGCTGGCTTGTCTACAAGTCATGCAGCAGTAATGGTGGGCGTTTTAGGGATTTTCAATGGATTTGGTCGCTTGCTTTGGGCGAGTTTGTCTGACTATATCGGTCGCCCTCTAACCTTTAGTATATTACTGCTTGTCAATCTTTTCTTTTCTCTCTCACTTTGGCTCTTTACAGATTCCGTTTTATTTGTAGTCGCTATGTCTATTTTGATGACTTGCTATGGAGCTGGTTTTTCTTTGATTCCAGCTTATCTCAGTGATATTTTTGGAACCAAGGAATTGGCTGCTCTGCATGGTTATATTTTAACAGCTTGGGCAATGGCTGGTTTAGCAGGACCTATTTTATTAGCAGAGACTTATAAAATGGCTCATTCTTACACACAAACCTTGTTCGTTTTTATCATTTTATATAGTATCGCCTTGGCTTTGTCTTATTATCTAGGTCGTTCCATCAAAAAGGAAAGCTAAAAACCGCTTACATGATTTTCTGTAGAAATGGGGCTATCTTTTGCTTCTCTCTTGTGTTATACTAGATAGGTTGCAAAGAAAACAGTACTTTTCTTTTGTGGAAAAGAAGCAACACGATTTTGTATCCAGTATATGAAAATACGTCATAAAAAGAAAAGTATAAACTAAGCCCTATAGGGTGGCTTCGCACCACCTTTAGAAAGAAGAATAACGTGAAATTTAATGAATTAAACTTGTCTGCTGATTTGCTAGCAGAGATTGAAAAAGCTGGTTTTGTAGAAGCCAGTCCGATCCAAGAACAAACCATTCCCTTGGCCCTTGAAGGCAAGGACGTTATCGGTCAAGCTCAGACTGGTACAGGAAAAACTGCAGCCTTTGGCTTGCCTACCCTTGAAAAAATCCGTACAGAAGAAGGGACTATCCAAGCCTTGGTCATCGCTCCAACTCGTGAACTAGCTGTCCAAAGTCAAGAGGAACTCTTCCGCTTTGGTCGTAGTAAGGGAGTCAAGGTTCGCTCAGTATATGGTGGATCAAGCATCGAAAAACAAATTAAGGCTCTTAAATCTGGTGCCCATATCGTGGTGGGAACTCCAGGTCGCCTTTTGGACTTGATTAAACGCAAGGCCTTGAAATTACAAGATATTGAAACTCTTATCCTTGACGAAGCGGATGAAATGCTCAACATGGGCTTCCTTGAAGACATTGAAGCTATCATCTCCCGTGTCCCTGAAAACCGTCAAACTCTACTCTTCTCAGCAACTATGCCAGATGCTATCAAACGTATCGGTGTTCAGTTTATGAAAGAACCTGAGCATGTCAAGATTGCTGCTAAGGAATTGACAACAGAATTGGTTGACCAATACTATATCCGAGTTAAAGAACAAGAAAAATTTGACACCATGACTCGTCTCATGGATGTGGAGCAACCTGAGCTTGCTATCGTATTTGGTCGTACAAAACGCCGTGTAGATGAATTGACTCGTGGTTTGAAAATCCGTGGCTTCCGTGCAGAAGGAATTCATGGTGATTTGGACCAAAACAAACGTCTTCGTGTCCTTCGTGACTTTAAAAATGGCAATCTTGATGTTCTGGTTGCGACAGACGTTGCAGCGCGTGGTTTGGATATTTCAGGTGTGACCCATGTCTACAACTACGATATTCCACAAGATCCTGAAAGTTATGTTCACCGTATCGGTCGTACAGGTCGTGCTGGTAAGTCAGGTCAGTCTATTACTTTTGTTGCTCCAAACGAAATGGGTTACCTGCAAATCATTGAAAACTTGACCAAGAAACGCATGAAAGGTCTCAAACCTGCAAGTGCAGAAGAAGCATTTCAAGCTAAAAAACACGTAGCTCTTAAGAAAATCGAACGTGATTTTGCAGATGAGACTATCCGTGCCAACTTTGAGAAATTTGGTAAGGATGCTCGTAAGCTAGCTGCCGAATTTACTCCAGAAGAATTGGCAATGTATATCTTGAGTCTGACTGTTCAAGATCCAGATAGTCTTCCTGAAGTAGAAATTGCACGTGAAAAACCACTGCCATTTAAACCATCAGGTAATGGCTTCAGTGGTAAAGCTAAGGGAGGTCGTGGAGGCCGTCGTGGAGATGACCGTCGAGACCGTGATCGCCGTGGCAATGATCGTTTTGATAAGGAAAAACGTTATCGTAAGGATAATAAAAAACCACGCACTACTTCAAGCGAAAAGCAAACAGGCTTTGTGATTCGTAACAAGGGCGATAAATAAGAAAAAGCGGTTCAAAATGAATCGCTTTTTTTTATATAAGGAGACCGAATGTGAAAAAAGATAAATAAAATTGTTGTATTATCTTTTTATAATGTTATGATACACAAAAACAGGCAACTTGTCAATAGAAAAGGAACAATTTAGTTAAAAATATTCTTGTTTTTTCAAATTGCAATTAAATAAGCAATTTTCAGATAATTATTGAAAAAGAGACGTTTTTATGTTATAATGATAGCGATTAAATTCGAGGTGAAAAATGGCACATTTATTAGAAAAAACAAGAAAGATTACATCAATTTTGAAGCGCTCAGAGGAGCAGTTGCAGGATGAGCTTCCTTACAACGCTATTACGCGTCAGTTAGCGGATATTATTCATTGCAATGCCTGCATTATCAATAGTAAGGGACGTCTGCTTGGCTATTTTATGCGTTATAAAACAAATACAGATCGCGTAGAGCAATTCTTCCAAACTAAGATTTTCCCAGATGACTACGTTCAAGGGGCTAATATGATTTACGAAACAGAAGCAAATTTGCCTGTTGAGCATGATATGAGTATTTTCCCTGTTGAGAGTAGAGACGATTTTCCAGATGGATTAACAACTATTGCACCGATTCATGTATCGGGGATTCGCCTTGGTTCTTTGATTATTTGGCGTAATGATAAAAAATTCGAAGATGAAGATTTGATTTTGGTTGAGATTGCCAGTACCGTTGTTGGGATTCAACTTCTCAACTTCCAGCGTGAGGAAGATGAGAAAAATATCCGTCGCCGTACTGCTGTTACCATGGCGGTTAATACCCTTTCTTACTCCGAACTCCGTGCTGTTTCAGCAATTTTAGGAGAATTAAATGGAAATGAAGGGCAGTTAACTGCGTCTGTAATTGCAGACCGTATCGGAATCACTCGTTCTGTGATTGTCAATGCTCTGCGTAAACTTGAATCTGCGGGGATTATTGAAAGTCGCTCGCTTGGAATGAAGGGAACCTATCTTAAGGTCTTGATTTCAGATATTTTTGAAGAAGTGAAGAAAAGAGATTACTAATGACTAAGGCTTTGATTTCGATTGACTATACGGAAGATTTTGTTGCTGATAGTGGTAAATTGACAGCAGGGGCTCCAGCTCAAGCTATTTCGGAAGCCATTAGCAAGGTGACTCGGTTAGCTTTTGAACGCGGAGATTACATCTTCTTTACGATTGATGCGCACGAGGAAAATGATTGTTTCCATCCAGAAAGTAAACTATTCCCTCCTCATAATCTGATTGGGACGAGCGGACGGAATTTATATGGAGATTTGGGGATCTTTTATCAAGAGCATGGTTCAGACAGTCGTGTCTTTTGGATGGATAAACGCCATTACTCAGCTTTTTCAGGGACTGACCTGGATATTCGTTTGAGAGAGCGTAGAGTGTCTACCGTTATCTTAACAGGTGTCTTGACGGATATCTGTGTCCTGCATACAGCTATCGATGCCTATAATCTAGGATATGACATCGAGATTGTTAAACCAGCTGTTGCTTCTATCTGGCCTGAAAATCATCAATTTGCCCTAGGTCATTTCAAAAATACACTTGGAGCTAAGTTAGTAGATGAAAATCTAAATGAAATTTTAGAGTAATTTGGTAGATGAAATGAAAAATTTTGAAAAAAAGTGTTGACAAGTATCCCAAAAGTTGATATACTAGTAAAGTAATCGACGCGGGGATGGCGGAATTGGCAGACGCGCAGGACTAAGGATCCTGTGACCGCTTTAGGTCGTGAGGGTTCAAGTCCCTCTCTCCGCATAGGATAAGAGTTAGCTTAGGCTAGCTCTTTTGTATTTCTCTAAAAAATTAGAATCCAGTCAAATGTAGTGGAGAATCAGCGAAAATATGGGAAAACTAATCCTTGTTTCTGCTTTTGTCTTTTGTATAGAAGAATAATAAAGATTATCTTCTTAAAATTCTCCGATATTCTCTAAAGTTTTGTGCAAGTTGCACAGAACTTTTTTGTTTTTTTGGTCACCTTGCCATAGAAATGTAAAGCGTTTTCATCTATAATATAATTATCAAAAGACAAAAGGAGTTCACCTCATGGTAGAATTAAATCTTAAAAATATTTACAAAAAATATCCAAACAGCGAACACTATTCAGTTGAAGATTTCAACTTGAACATCAAAGATAAAGAATTTATCGTTTTCGTAGGTCCTTCAGGATGTGGTAAATCAACTACACTCCGTATGATTGCTGGTCTTGAAGACATCACAGAAGGTACTGCATCTATCGATGGCGTGGTTGTCAACGACGTAGCTCCAAAAGACCGTGACATCGCCATGGTATTCCAAAACTACGCTCTTTACCCACACATGACTGTTTATGACAACATGGCTTTCGGTTTGAAATTGCGTAAATACAGCAAAGAAGATATCGACAAACGTGTGCAAGAAGCAGCTGAAATTCTTGGATTGAAAGAATTTTTGGAACGTAAACCAGCTGACCTTTCAGGTGGTCAACGTCAACGTGTTGCCATGGGTCGTGCCATCGTCCGTGATGCAAAAGTATTCTTGATGGACGAACCTTTGTCAAACTTGGATGCTAAACTTCGTGTATCAATGCGTGCTGAGATTGCGAAAATCCACCGTCGTATCGGAGCTACTACTATCTACGTAACTCACGACCAAACAGAAGCGATGACACTTGCAGACCGTATCGTTATCATGTCAGCAACTAAGAACCCTGCTGGTACAGGTACTATCGGACGTGTTGAACAAATCGGTACTCCTCAAGAAGTTTACAAAAACCCAGTTAATAAATTCGTAGCAGGATTCATCGGAAGCCCAGCTATGAACTTCATCAATGTGAAATTGGTTGGAAGTGAAATTATTTCTGATGGTTTCCGTTTGAAAGTTCCAGAAGGTGCTTTGAAAGTTCTTCGTGAAAAAGGCTACGAAGGTAAAGAATTGATCTTCGGTATTCGTCCAGAAGACGTGAATGCAGAACCTGCTTTCCTTGAAACATTCCCAGACTGTGTTGTAAAAGCGACTATCTCTGTATCAGAACTGCTTGGTTCAGAATCTCACCTTTACTGCCAAGTTGGTAAAGATGAATTTGTTGCAAAAGTTGATGCTCGTGACTACTTGCAAACAGGTGCAACAGTTGAACTTGGATTTGACTTGAACAAAGCACACTTCTTTGATGTAGAAACTGAAAAAACAGTCTACTAAAATAAATAAAATTCAAAGCACTACAAGAAAAGATATCTCTTTATCAATTGTAGTGGAGAGATATCAGTTAATCTAAGGAGAGAAACAAAATGCTTCTCTCCTTTTTGCTAGGGAAGTCATATTATGCATCTATCTTGTGATACCCTTTGAATAAAAATGGTCATCTTATTTGACTTATAGGGTGACTAGCAAATGAAATATTGTTTTCCCTTTCTTCTTTACTGGAAAATATGCTATAATAGAGAGTAAAAACTTTGAAAGAAAGAAAAATATGAATTTAAAAGATTACATTGCAACAATTGAAAATTATCCAAAAGAAGGTATCACCTTCCGTGATATTAGTCCTTTGATGGCTGATGGAAATGCTTATAGCTATGCTGTTCGTGAAATTGTTCAGTATGCTACTGACAAGAAAATTGACATGGTTGTAGGGCCTGAGGCTCGTGGATTTATTGTGGGCTGTCCAGTTGCCTTTGAGTTGGGAATTGGTTTTGCACCTGTTCGTAAACCAGGTAAATTGCCACGTGAAGTCATTTCTGCTGACTATGAAAAAGAGTACGGTGTTGATACCTTGACTATGCATGCGGATGCAATCAAACCAGGTCAACGCGTTCTTATTGTAGATGACCTCTTGGCAACAGGTGGAACTGTTAAGGCAACTATCGAGATGATTGAAAAACTTGGTGGTATTGTAGCAGGTTGTGCCTTCCTTGTTGAATTGGATGAATTGAACGGCCGTGAAAAAATCGGGGACTACGATTACAAGGTTCTTATGCATTATTAATGAAAAACAGTCCCTGGGGCTGTTTTCTCTACATTAGGATATAAAAATAGACTATAGCTAGTTAGAGAAAAACTATAATTGAAAACTATATCTTCTTGCAGTATAATAAAAGGACTATGTGTTTGAAATTTAGTTTCATACTCAATGAAAATCAAAGAGTAAACTAGCCGTAAGCTGCTCAAAGTACAGCTTTGAGGTTGCAGATAGAACTGACGAAGTCAGCTCAAAACACAGTTTTGAGGTTGCAGATAG
>NZ_VMMR01000051.1:0-16474 GCF_013277285.1 Streptococcus sp. 339
AGAATAAACCTCTTTGAAGCACCCTTTTCCAAGACATTGTCGGACTGTCCCACGCTTGATTTCAGTGTGGATAGTTTGAGGAACTTTTCCAAGCAGAAAGGCGATTTCTCTATTTGATTTCCCTTCCTTTTTCCATCGTTCGATTAAGCGGCGGCTATCGATTGTCAAATGTTTACCTTTTGTAGTATAATTTTCTTGCATCTCTGTGCCTTTCTTGTGTTTGTGGTTGAACAACAAGTATAACACAGAGGTGTTTTCTTATGCCTAGAAGAGCTTTCATTTTAATGTGATAATCGGACAAGGAGACTACTATTTCTTCAAAAAATATGTCAAAAATACTTGACACTTTATATTTAAAAGAATATAATATAGTCAAATATATACGACATAAATCAGAAAGGAGACCAGATGAATCGTGTGAAAGAATTTCGCAAGGAACTGGGCATTTCCCAGCTAGAACTAGCCAAGGATATCGGTGTCTCGAGACAGACCATCAATATGATTGAAAACGACAAGTACAATCCAACCTTGGAACTCTGTCTCAATCTCGCCCGCAGCCTCCAAACTGACCTCAACAGTCTCTTTTGGTAGGATAATTTTTAAAAAAGGAGCAAACTTATGAAAAAAGAAACCTTCACGGAAAAACTGATCAAACGCATTTATGGCATTTCAGGACCACTTGATGAACACAAACGACGCGAGGCTGATCGTATCGGCAATCAAGTCTTTATCATCCTCTTTTATCTGATGACATTTGGAAATCTCATCCCCTTTGTCCTCGCTTATAAATACCCACAAATTGTCGCTATCGGCTATCCTCTTGTGGTATTCGGCATTTCGATGATTTCTGCTCTCTATGTGCTCTCCCAAACCAAAAAAACAGGGATTACAGCTATTGATCCAGATATGCTGAGCGAGAAAGAAAGCAAGCAACTACACTACCCTGGTATGAAAGCAGGTCTACTCTATGGATTAATGAGTTTTTTTTCAACCCCTCTTCTCCATATACTGCTAGGTGAGAGTCAGGACTATCTTCAGTCTCTTCTCACTTTTAAAAATATTTTTTCAAGTATTCTCCAATCTTTCTTCTTCGGAGTGATTATACAAATTATCATCTCCCGTCGCATTGCAAAAGCCAAGAAAAATCAGGATAATGATTAGGAGGAAACTCATGAAAAAAGAACAGAAACAGTTACGTTATCCTGGTCTGAAAGCAGGTTCGATTTATGGAACAGTGATATTTTTTATAATTCCACTCATTGATACCCTAACAAGTGAAAATCCAAATTTTATCAGTTCTCTTCTAAATACAAAACATATTTTTAAAACTATACTGGGAGCTTTCTTTTTCGGAGTGATGATACATATTGTCGACTCACTTCGTATTGCAAGAGCTAAAAAAGACCAGGATTAGGAGGTGCCTTATGAAATCACTAGTAACTTTACTTACCTATCATCTTTTGTTCAGTTCCCTGCTCATCTTCATCATCGTTTCAGGGAACTTGCCAATCAGCGAGATATTCCTCGGGCTAGTCTTTATTCCAGCACTTAACAAAGGGCTAACTTATCTAAAGATTGACTCCCAAAAAACACGCATACTCAACTTAGCACTGTACTTTATGATTCTATCTTTACCACAACTGATGCTCATCTCAAGCGGTTGGAAATATTATTTACTGCTGACTATCGCTAGCCTTTCTTCTATCACTTATCTTTATTATCTCTATCAATTCGTAAAAGAAAGTCAGTAAAACCACTCATCTAGGAGATTACTAACATGAAAAAAGAAGACTTCACCACTCGCCTACTTCGAAATCTCTTTCATATCCAAGGCCCTTTTGATGAATGCCGGCAAGAGATTATCTACAAAGCCTGTGCCCGTTCCATGGTCCAAATCGTTTATTCTTCCTTCTTTCTCTTCTTGTTTTATCTGTTATTTGGACGCTTCATAGAAGCCGTTCGCTATGCCATGCCCTACGTTTACTCTGGACTCATTTTTTTCATTACTTTAAAAACTCAAAGAGTCGTCAAAGAACTCCAGCTGGAAAAAGATGACAAGTCAGAAATTATCCTCAAAACCTACAGCAAAGGCCAAATCAAATTCCGAAGCTGGATTGTGTTTATCGGTATTCAGATTGGCCTCTTTACCCTACTCATCTTTCATAAAGTCTTCGTTCAGCAGATGTCCTTTTCAGATTTTGGGAAGTTGCTCGTGCAATTCGATAAAAGTGTTCCTTTCCTAATGTATGGCCTGATTATCGGTAGCATTTTTGGAACCCTGACCTACGGATTTCTATCACTACAGGAGGAAAAAACTCCTAAAAATACCAATCAGAAGGAGAAAAGCAAGCAATGACTTCACTATACGATTTTTCAGTCTTGAACCAAGACAATCAAGAAACTCCACTAGATGCCTATCGTGGGAAAGTTCTCTTGGTTGTCAACACTGCTACTGGATGTGGTTTAACGCCCCAGTACCAGGGACTTCAAGAACTCTATGACCGCTATCAAGAACAAGGTTTTGAAATCTTAGACTTCCCTTGTAATCAGTTTATGGGACAAGCACCCGGCAGCTCAGAGGAAATCAACAGCTTCTGTAGCCTAAACTATCAAACCACCTTCCCACGTTTTGCCAAGATTAAGGTCAACGGCAAGGAGACAGACCCTCTCTATGTTTGGTTAACAGACCAAAAATCTGGCCCACTAGGAAAACGAATCGAATGGAATTTCGCTAAGTTTCTCATCGGTCGTGATGGGCAGGTCTTGGAGCGCTTCTCTTCAAAAACAGACCCCAAACAAATTGAAGAGGCGATACAAAAATTACTATAATTCACAATCTCACTATGATTAGGTTTCTTTTAGCCTGATGAATAGTGAGATTTTTTGATTGGCTTTGACTTAAATAGAAAAACACTCCATGATATGAAACATGAAGTGTTGTAAAGTCTATGTTGTAGGTGCTTATTTCACATTTTCAATGTGACCAATGATAACAAATACCATACCGAAGCTTCATATACACTAAACAAATGACTTTCTAATTATTTCAATTAGTTTTCGCTAGTAAATATCATTTCCAACAAACGCCCTCTCAATTCCTCGTCCTGACGATGCAAGATATTCATTAAGTCATGAGAATTTTTGGCATTGATGAATTGATTTAACAATCTATCTTTTAATTCATATGGAAGAGAAGCCGTCTTTAGTAGTCTAAAAACTTCGTCATTTAGGGATGTCCTTTTATTATCTTTCCATTCAAATCTAGCTGTATCATTCTTATTTGGCAATTCAATGATAGACACATTCGTTCCTTTAAAATGAATTCTATGTTTTCTATTGTTTGGAACGATACTAGAATCTCCTTGTAATGTTAACTCTACCATCCCCATTTCCCAATCGATTGATAATCTTGTTTTATATCTTTGACCATTTTGATCTTCAATCATTTCAAAAGAATGTTGTTTGCCTGGGAATACATACCAATCTACAACTTCAGGTAAATCAACACCCATATCTATCTCAGAACCAACCAAGGGAATGATTGCACCACTTTTTGCAAACACAGGTATAGTCGAAATGTCTCTATAAACACTCAACTTCACACCACCTGTATATTTTTTCTCTGAAAAGAAGTCATACCATTCACCTTCAGGGAACCATACATCCACTTTTGCAGATTGGAATGTCAAATCCATCTTTTCTACAATGGGAGCCACCATCAGTTCTGTTCCAAAAAAGTATTGGTTTGGAACATTATAGCTCTCATCATTCTCTGGGTAGAAATAATAGATTGGACTGATTAATGGGGCACCTTCCTCATGTGTCTTTACATTCATGGTATATAGATATGGAATCATCTGATGTCTCAAACGAAGGTATTTCTTCATAATCTTAGATGTTGTTTCTGAAAAAAACCAAGGTTCTTTACTATTAAAGGGACTTCTAGAACTATGTAAGCGAGTTATCGGACTAAAAACGCCAAACTGTAGCCATCTAGTTTGTAGCTCCTCGTCATAATCCCCCAGCATGTGCCCACCGATATCATGGCTCCACCAACTATAACCGATATTTGATGCTGTCGCTGTAAAATAAGGTTGAAATCTTAAGGAATTCCAACTAATAATGGTATCTCCTGAAAAACCAACAGGGTAGCGGTGACTACCAGGACCTGCATACCTTGATAAAATCAAGCCACCTTCTGCATTTTTACAACTATCCTGATAATGATAATGGTTTAAAAGCCACAGTGAATCCAACATACCTTGTGTCCCTTGTTGCCAGTCAATCCACCAAAAATCTACTCCCTGCTTTTCTAGCTCATAATGAACATCTTTAAAGTAAGCTTCCCTAAAAGAGGGATTAAAAAAATCAAAAATAGCAGGTTCTTCTAGTTCTACATTTAACCCCAATCGTTTTGCGACTTGAGGATAAGCTTCTTCATAAGCCCGTATACCATCAGCAGGATGGACATTTAAGGAGAGTTTTAACTTCCTATCATGAAGTTGTTGCAATAACTGTTCTGGATTAGGTATTAAGTTTCTATTCCAACTATATCCTGTCCAGCCACTTCCAAAACGAGCTGGAATGTCAGTGATATGCCAATCCATATCTAACACACCGATAGATAATGGAATGTTCTCTGTTTTAAATCTGTCTATTAAATCCAAGTATTCATCCGACGTATAAGGCCAATACCTACTCCACCAATTGCCTAAAGCATATCTTGGCAACAAGGGTGTTGAACCAGTCAAATGGTAAAAGTCTCTGATTGCTCCTCTATAATCATGCCCATAGGCAAAGAAATAGAGGTCAATTTGATTTTCTCTCTCAATATAACCAGACTGTTCATCCCAAATAAATCCTTGAGAATCATCCAATAAGGCTATACCATTTCGGCTAATAATTCCATCTTCTAACGAGATTGCTCCATCTGCCTCATCCAGAGTCCGAGCTGTTCCTTTTAACGTTTCAATAGATTCACCAAAATACCAGCGACTACCATATACGGCAAAATTTCCTTTTAATTCTATAAATAAATTTTCGGCGTTAAATTCTCCTTTATTAAAGTGCAGATGAAAATAGTCCGTCATAATATCTAGTACGTTTGATGTCTCGATATAATCTAACGAAACTTGGCCAAAATCTCTATTGTAGATAAGTTGTGTCGTTCTATCCTCAAAATTTCCAGTTTGAGAGTATTCTAGCCTCACTAACTTGTCTGTTAATACAGAGATTCGATAAAACTCTCCCTTAAAAATTTTCAATTTGTTGTCCTCCTTTTATGGTAGCATAAAAACAGAACGCACCATTTTTGATGCGTTTCTCGTTATTCTGAATGCAATGTTCTATCTATGACAAATAATACTCAATTGAAAAAATGTAGTGGACAAAATATCTTTTAACAAATCAAGATGTTAAAGAGTTATTCCTTTTCAACTTTTCTAAGCTTATGCAGTTGTGAAACAAACTACTTTTAAACTATTAACTATCTATCAGTAGCAACTCATAACTTGAAAAGAATTTTTTCAAATAACTTCGTTAATTTAGTTTTGTCTCCATAAACTGTACCATCCATATACAGGTGATAAATCTCATCATCATCACCGATTGATATTTCACATTCATAACCTTTCATTAAAGCTAAAGAGCGAATAACCTCCCTCTGCGTTCTACCGTTTCCCTCACGGAATGAATGAAAATAATTGAGATTATCTAAAATTTCGACCAATAACTGAATGACTTCTTTTCTACTATTAGCATTGTCATGAAATCTATCTATCAAATTATTAAGGTAAGTGAGTGCTGTATCGAAAGACTGAATCGGCATAAAAGCATTACCACTTTTTGAAATATTGACTTTTCTAAATTCACCTGCCCAATGATACATATCTTCAAACAAAAATTGATGAATTTTCAATATATCTTCTACACTATAAACTGGGGTAGGATTGATAAATAATTTCAAACTCTTACTAGCAACCATACGATATTCAAGATCGCGTGCTTTTTGCTCATCTCGTTCTTCCTGCTTATTTCTTAGAACTGAAGAATCTGGATAGGTATATAAATTATTCGGATCAATATAGTCATAAGAATCATAACATTTACGCTTCATTAAGCCATCCCCAGAGCAAGAGCTTCATCTCGTAATTTTTCAACATCACTAACCGTAGGTCGCCATCCTTCAATCATATTTGTACTTAAAGCATACCAAACACTCTTAAAAATGGAGCGGTTTTCAAAAGCTACTCCCATGATTGTCATCTTTTCTTTATCTATATCTAAGGACATATACTACCTCCTATAGTTACATTATACCATGTTTCTCTGTCGCTTTTAAATATTTTATTTTGTCTGTAATATCTAAATTTCAGCACATTTAGCCTATTTTATAAACTTCAAACTCAAAGATGAAAACGCGTTCTTTTTCCTTATTGTTAAGGAAAGAAGTAATTTTAAATTGAAATAGAACAATATCTTCTTGTATTCTCGTAATGATATCTATACGATTTTCAATACTTTCAAACTACAAAAACTCTCACAATAATTCTAATTCCCTATGTCTATAAACGACTTATCACTTTCTGTTATCCCAGAATCATCTTCTATATAACGTTCAACTTGCATCTGCAAGTGATATTTTCTTCTTAAATCTAAGATATTCTGCATTGTCTTTGATTGATGATGTTCATCTAAAACTTCTTGATTTGTCCACTGATCAATAAGGAGAATAGTTCCCTCTTTTTCAATTGGTAAAAAATATTCGTATTTCAAGTTACCTTTTTGATTTCTAATTTCTTCAACAAGGCCACTATCAAGCATTTCTCTTGCAAACTTTATTGCACTATCTCCATCACCCTTATAATATACATGAATAGTCAATGTCATCTCATATCCTCCAAAATCATCCTTCAAATTTTTAAAAACAAGTTTAGATGAGGATCTAAACTTGTTTTTTATGAATCAATCATATAAAGTTTCGCCATTACTTTCAATCACTTCTTTATACCAATAAAATGATTTTTTCTTATAGCGATTTAATGTTCCAGATCCATCATCATTTCTATCTACGTAAATAAATCCATAACGCTTACTCATCTGGGCTGTTGAAGCTGATACTAAATCAATACATCCCCATGTAGTATAACCTAACAATTCTACTCCATCCTCAATGGCTTCACCTACTTGTTGTAGATGTTTTTTGAGATAATCGATTCTATAGTCATCATCAACAGTAGGTCCATCCGCACCTTCAATTAGAACGTCTTTAGCACCCAAACCATTTTCAACAATAAACAACGGCAACTGATAACGATCATAAAGATTATTCAGCACTATACGTAAACCAATAGGGTCAACTTGCCAACCCCATTCTGAACTTTCCAAATAAGGATTAGCAATTCCTCCCAATAAATTTCCAATGCTTGATTGATAATTTTCAGGATCATTTGCTTGAACCGAACTCATATAATAAGAGAAAGAAATAAAATCCACAGTATTTTCAGCTAATAACTCCTTATCCCCTGATTCAAATTTGATATTGATATCATTTTCTTTAAAGAATCTTTGAATATATGATGGATATTTACCGCGAGCATGAATATCTGAAAATAGATAATTCTGATTCTCAAATTCACGCGCAGCCAGCACATCTTCTGGCTTCGGTGTCATAGGATATGTTGGCATAGCCAAAACCATGCATCCAATTTTAAATTCTGGATTGATTTCATGTCCAACTTTCGTTGCCAAAGCGGATGCAACTAACTCATGATGAACCGCTTGATAAAGATCTTGTTTAGATAATTTCTCGACTGGAGTTGCAATACCACCACTTATAAAAGGAACATGTAAAACGGAGTTGATTTCGTTAAAAGTCAACCAATATTTGACTTTATTTTTATATCGATTGAAAACAGTTCTTACATAGCGCTCATAAAAACCAATCAAATCACGATTAACCCATCCATTATATTTTTTAGCCAAGTGAAGTGGAGTTTCATAATGTGATAATGTTACTAAAGGTTCTATTCCATATTTAGCTAGTTCGTCAAAAAGATTATCATAAAACTGTAAACCTTCTTCGTTTGGTTCCAATTCGTCACCATTTGGAAAAATACGAGACCATGCAATCGATGTTCTAAATACCTTAAAGCCCATTTCTGCAAATAAAGCAACATCTTCTTTATAACGGTGATAAAAATCAATTCCTTCCAATTTGAGATTATCTTCTGTAGGCAGTTCTGTAATGAATGGATTTAGATCATTATCACTTACTGGAACTCCGCCCCTAGGTGTCACATCCTGAACCGATAAACCTTTATCACCTACATTATAAGCACCTTCATATTGGTTAGCTGCTGTAGCTCCACCCCATAAAAATTCTTTAGGAAATTTACTCATTTATTTTCTCCTTTGTTTTTTTCTATACTTATATTATAATTAAATAAAAATGACAAATCTTGCACAATAATAGTAAAAAACGATACTATCCTATTAAGAGGAAACCTATGATTGATCTTGGACAACTACATAAAAACACGCCTTATAAAAATGAATTAATTCCCTATTCTCTTACCCGGACTATTATGGAAGATGGTCTACCTGATATTCTTTTTCACTGGCATACAGATATGGAAATCATATATGTACACGAAGGACAAGCAAGATTCCATATAGATACAGACTATTTTAACAGTGAGAAAGGAGATATTATTTTAATTCGTCCTAATGCCTTACATTCTATACATCCAATTGAGAATACCTATCACTATATGGATGCAATCAACTTTCAATTAGACTTAATTGGTTATTCTACAAAAGATTTTGCAGCAATTCATTACTTACACCCCCTATATAATGGACAACTAGACTTTAAACGTGTGATTAAACCCAATCAACCTGGTTATACAGAAATTCGACAAACACTAATTAATTCAATGGAAATAGGATACTATAGGAAGACATTTTTTGAACTAGAATTAAAAAGTGAGCTACTAAAACTGCTTCATCTTCTCTTTCAATATAATTACGTTTATTCAAGTAAACAATCAATAGATGGTTATCGTAGAGAAGAAAAAATTAGAAAAATTATTGATTATATAAGCGAACACTATCAGGAAGATTTATCAATTAATCTTCTAGCAGAACTATGTGGCTATAGTCCAACACATTTTATGAATTTCTTTAAAAAAAATTTAGGAGTTAGTTGTATGGACTATCTTATCCACTATCGTTTACGTAAAGCTACTGAACTTCTTCAACACTCAACTCTATCAGTTCTAGAAATTTCCTCAGAGGTAGGTTTTAAAAACTTATCAAATTTTAATCGACAATTCAAAAAAATTTACAAAACAACACCCCGAAAATATAGAGGTGAAATAGATAAATAGATATTTTACCTTAGAAAAGTATTACAATTGGCTAGAATAGCAGTAGAAACATTTTTTATCATACTGTAAAATCAAACTAAAAAATGGAGTAGAAATATGAAAAAAATTATCTTCCTTGATGTTGACGGAACAATTGTTGACTACGATAATCACATACCCGATTCAGCTAAAATAGCTATCCAACAATCACGAAAAAATGGACACTTAGTATTCCTTTGCACTGGACGAAGTAAAGCTGAGATGCCAAACAAAATTTTAGATATTGGCTTCGATGGTATCATTGGAGGAAATGGTTCCTACATAGAGTACAAAAATCAAGTTCTCATGCATCAACTGATTCCGTATGAGACTGCCAAACAAGTTGTTGATTGGCTTGAATCAAGAGGATTAGAGTTCTATATTGAAAGTAATAACGGATTATTTGCGAGCCGTAATTTTCGTGATGCTGCAAGACAGATACTCCGCATCTATGCCTTAGGTAAAGGAGCTAGTGAAGACCAAATTTTAAACATGGAGCCAGAAGATGCGCTACATGGATTAGTTTATGGTGGAGAACTGTACCGAGACGATCTTAATAAAATTAGTTTTATTCTCAATTCCTACCAAGATCACTTAGATTCTAAAAAAGTTTTCCCACACCTAAAAGCTGGTACTTGGGGAGGTAGAGGAGAATCAGCTCTATTTGGTGAATTAGGGGTAAAGGATATTAATAAAGCACATGCTGTTAACATCATTCTTAAGCATTTAGGAGCGAATCATACTGATACAATTGCTTTTGGTGATGCTAAAGTTGATATTCCAATGCTCGAAGCCTGCCATATTGGTGTGGCTATGGGTAATGGCGGTCCTGAAATACTAGCTATGGCTGATATTATAACAGATGATGTTCGACAAGATGGACTTTATAATGCCTTTAGAAAACTTAATTTACTGTAGGATATTAAGATGAAAAAACTCTTTATTTAATGCGTCATGGACACACTCTTTTCAACAAACGTCATCTTATACAAGGTTGGTGTGATTCTCCGCTAACAGACTTTGGAATTTACCAAGCTCAAGTAGCAAGTGAATATTTCAAAAAACATGGAATTATCTTTGACAGTGCTTTTAGTTCAAAATCTGAGCGCGCGTGCGATACTTTGGAAATTGTAACTGATGGAAAAATACCTTATACACGAATTAAAGGTCTCAAAGAATGGAATTTTGGTATTTTTGAAGGAGAAAGCGAAAATCTAAATCCCTCTATCCCTTATAACGATTTCTTCGTCTATTATGGTGGAGAATCTCAATTAGATTTACAAGAGCGCATAAATAACACTATTTGTTCACTTATGAAGGAAGATACAGGAAACTCTATTCTTATTGTGTCCCATGGAGCAGCTATTCGAAATTTTGCCAGAGTCTGGGAAAAGTAAGAACAAACAACTATTCAAAATAGAATGACAAATTGTTGAATTCTCAAGTTCACATACTCTAACGATATTTTTTATTTAGAAGAAGTTATCAATCATGATTTTAGCAATTGGAATAATAATTCTAATCAATAAAAATTAGATAAATTAATTTATTAGAACCGTTAGTTTTAACAATTATCATCTGCAATAACAAAAAGCCATGGAAATTTAAAAATCTCCATGACTTTTTTATTTCTTTCGAATACGAGAGAGATGGATCGTTAAATATAACTGCTCATCATCAGAAATAGAATACTGTCTAGTTTTTTCTAGATGTAAGGCAATCTTTTTAGTTGTTTCATATGCAATAGGATACTTCTTACACATTAGCTCAAACATTAAAGAATCATCCAATTCTTCTTGGTTTGTATTTGTTAATACACGCTCACAAAAAAATTTTAAATGAGTGATAAATCGTTGAACATAAATATCATCTTGTTCCAATGGAATTTCCAAACTATATTTCACGATAGTCATAATCTCTTCCATTAACTGTGTTAAATCTCGAGCGTTTGAATTCTTATAATTTAACTCACTATTTACCAATGTTAGCGCCATGAACCCAGCTTCATCATCAGGCAATTCTTGACCCAAATAAGAACTCAAAAGCTCATTAGCATATAGTCCCGCCTCATACTCCTTAGGAAAAAAGCGTTTAATATCCCACATGAGAAAATTCTTCATAAAAAATCCAGCACGAATTCTTTGTTCAACTCCATACATATGATCTGCCAATGATAGAAAAGCTGTATCTTTAATAGCATTATCTAATGTACATTTAGCAAAAGATATAGCTTTATCTGCAACCTCTAATAATTCAGCAGGAATTTCAAAAAAAATTTCTCTGTGATTTTGAGACAAAATATAACGTTTATCTATCTTATTTTCATCAAGCTCGTCATCAACTTTCTTACCAAATGCTAAACCTCTTCCCATTACAATGATTTCCTGATCCTTCATTTCAGATAGGACTACATTATTATTAAATATTTTTTTAATTTTCATGACTTCACCCAATTATTAGTATCTATAGTATAACACAAAAATGAGGTATGGAAGTTGAATCGTCTCCCATACCTCCATTTAGACTATCTAATTTCTAGCAAGTTTTGATCTAAGTTGACTTTACCGCTTGCAATTGTGTTTACACTATGATAGTTACTAGTATTTGTAATTATGATTGGTGTTGTGACTGAATAGCCTGCTGATTTGATTGACTCAATATCAAAACTCAACAATAATTGACCCTTTTTAACTCTATTACCCTGAACTACATGAGCTTTAAAGCCAGATCCATCTAACTCAACTGTATCCATACCAACATGAATCAGTAATTCGGCACCATCATCTGTTGCAAGACCAATAGCATGGTTTGTAGGGAAGAGAAGACGAATTGTTCCATCTGCTGGTGCAACAACTTCCCCAATAGTTGGTTCAATAGCCACTCCTTGTCCCATCGCTCCACTAGAAAAAACTGGATCTGGTGTTTCTGAAAGTGGAATAATATTTCCTACAATTGGACTTGAAATTACTTGATTCCCCACTTCTACTTTATCGTTTTTAGTTTCTTCAGTGACTGCTTTCTTCTGATTTTTTTCAAAAAGTGTTGGGACTGGTAAGAACATTTGAATTGCAAATGAGAGGATAATAGCAATTGCTGTGCCAACTAAAGCTACATATAAACTTCCAAAATTACCATCCGGACTAACAAGAGATGGGTAAAGGAAAATTCCCAAAGCACCTACTGAATACATAGTTACGTTGAACATGCCAACAAATCCACCAACAATACCAGACACGACACAACTGATAATAAATGGCGTACGCATTGGAAGCGTTACACCATAAATAGCTGGTTCAGTAACACCAAAGATTGAAGAAATCAAAGCTGGAGTAGAAATTGCTTTTACCTTGCTTTCTTTCGTTTTAAGAATAATTGCTGCAAGGACACCTGTTTGTGTAAAACATGGTAACAAAGCGCCTGCTAGAATGACTCCTGAACCAGTCTGAGTGAGTTCAAGTATTGCCAACGGCACAAGGCCCCAATGAAGTCCAAACATAACCATCACTTGCCATAAAGTACCTAGAAGGACTCCATAAATTATAGGATTAAAATTATAAACTGAACTTAAGAATGCCCCTAGTAAATCAGACGCTGTATTAGCGATAGGACCAACTAGTAGGAAAGTCAATGGAATTGAAACAATCAAAGTTACAAACGGCACCACAAAAAGCTTAACTGTATCTGGTGTAATCTTTTTGATAAATCTTTCAATTCTAGAAGCTACCCATACAGCTAGAATAGCTGGAATAACTGTTGATAAATAACCTCCTGCGGGCATGCTTAAAGGAATTCCAAAAAAGTTAGATGCACCTACTTCAGTCAAACTCTTAACACTTGCTTCTAAGTTTGGATAAACTAAAGACGCAGCAATTGCTAAAGCGGTGAACTCATTCATTTTAAATTTACGAGCTGCATTTAAAGCAATCATCATTGGCAAAAATTGGAAAAATCCGTCACCAGCTGCGGTCAGAACTAGAGCAACTCCATTATTTGTAGCAGTCCATCCGAAGAAAGCAGTTAAAATAGCAACAATCCCTTTTATAATTCCAGCTGCTGCCAGTGGGCCAAGGAAAGGTTGGAAGATACTTGAGACAATATCAATAAAAGCATCTAAAGGATTCTTCTTAACACTATCTTCTTCATCAGCATCTACTGCCCCACTACCTTGTAAGCTGCCTACTGCTAATACCTCTGCATAAACATCCGGAACATGGTTCCCTATTACTACCTGATACTGACCTCCTGCCTTAATAACTGTTACTACACCATCTCGCTTCATGAGATAATCTGTATCAGCTTTACTTTCATCTTTAAGTGTAAAGCGTAAACGTGTTACACAATGTTTAACGCTACTCACATTTTCACGTCCACCAACGTGATTAATAATATCTTGTGCTAACTCAGTATATTTAGCCATATTGGACCTCCTTATATTTTTTGGTCATCAGTTGACTACTTATTCCCGGAAAATAGGTAACAAAAAAACCTAAACACATACCAAATAGAAAGCAAAGTATCGCTTCTTATCTCGTATTTGTTTAGGTTTTGCCTGCATGACCAGTAACAATCCATGAATTAAGTATATCACATTTTTTTATTTTTGCAAGCGCTTTTTTAAAAATTTTTTGAGAATTAAATAATGAAGTTTGGCATGAAGTTAGCGAACTACTTTCAACAGAAAATAACTGATCCAACTACTATAGTTAGTTGAGTTTGGAATAGTACGCTGTAGCTACTAAAACATTTCTAGAAATTAATTTGACTTTCCTAGTAGAGTTGTTCATATCTTATTTCAATCTACTATAACATCCAATGGCTGTTGGTGGTTCACTTATCATAATCTTAAAAAGTAATGGTGTAAATTTTACTAAAAATTATTTAAAACATACTCTATAGTTTGAGCCATAGGTGTTGTAAATGCTGTATTCTAATTCGTTCTTAACGGTTAGAGAATTGGACAGCTTTTGAGTTTTCTTAAATTCGCATCATGATACTTACACTAAATTATAGCTAAAACCAATAATTATTGAGATATGAAACCACAATTTATATAACCCTTTTAAAAATCGAGAGGTTATCAAAGGGTTATCACTTTATAGTTTTCGGAGCTTATGTAATTGAAATTTGGCGAAAAATACGAACTACTGTATCACAAAGATGATGTAGTAGTTCAACAACAAATGCACAGCTACTTCGTGCCAGTTCAAATTCTTTTGTTATCGGCATTTTCTCTTCTGAAGATATTTAGAAAGCCTGTGATATTATTTCTAAATACTTAGAAATAATCAAATAAATTGAATATTATTTCTAAATATTTGAAAATAGTTACTATTTGTATTATACTATCTTTGAGGTAACTATTATGAACTATATCAAAAGACCACATTATTTAGATTTTTTAAGAAGACATCGTGACCGACAAATCATCAAAGTTGTGAGTGGAGTTAGGCGAGCTGGTAAATCTGTTCTCTTTCAACTCTATAAAGAGGAGTTAATAGCAACTGGGGTAGACGAGGATCAAATCATATCCATCAATTTTGAGGATCTGAGTTACTATGATCTCCGACATTTTCAAACATTATTTGCTTATATAAAAGAGCAGTTAATTGGAGAGAAAACATACTATATCTTTTTAGATGAAATTCAACATGTTGAAAAATTTGAACTGGTAGCAGATAGTCTATTTATACTACCAAATGTTGACCTCTATTTGACTGGATCAAACGCCTACTTTATGAGTAGCCAATTAGCTACAAACTTGACTGGTCGGTATGTTGAGATAGAAATTCTTCCATTGTCATTTGAAGAATACCTATCAGGCCAATCTCTCTCAGAGAATCTGAATACAACAGAAATTTTTAACAGTTATCTCTTTAGTGCTTTCCCTTACTTATTGCAAACATCATCTTACGCTGAAAAAATTGACTATCTCAGAGGAATATATAACTCCATACTGTTAAATGATATTGTCACTAGATTGGGAAATCCAAATCCTACTATTATTGAGCGCATTGTCCGAACCCTTCTCAGTAGTACAGGTAGCTTAATATCAACAAATAAGATTCGCAATACCCTGGTCAGCCAAAATGTTTCAATCTCCCATAATACTTTAGAAAATTATTTGACGACTTTGACAGACAGCTTACTTTTTTATTCCGTTCCACGTTTTGATGTAAAAGGTCGAGCATTATTGCAACGCTTAGAAAAATATTATCCCGTTGATTTAGGTTTACGACACCTCTTATTACCAGACCACAAAGAAGACATTGGGCATATATTGGAAAATATTGTCTATTTGGAATTGAGACGTAGATATTCACAAGTATATGTTGGTAATTTAGATAAATATGAGGTTGATTTTGTTGTTGTAACTGATCTTGGCCACTACGCTTATTATCAAGTCAGTGAAACAACACTTGCTCCAGAAACACTAGAAAGAAAACTTAGACCACTAGAAGCCATTAAAGATCAATTCCCAAAATATCTATTAACAATGGATACGATTCAGCCAACAGCAAATTACAATGGAATTGAGAAGAAAAATATCATAGATTGGTTACTAGAAAAATATATAAATATAAATCATGCAGCTAACTAGATTTGCAACAGTCTGTTATCAATGATTCTACCAAAACCCTAACAAGATATAGCGAATTTAGAGCACTGATACTTGAAAGATAACATGGGATCTATAACTTTTGGAAGTACTATCATCATAGTCTTGTTAAAGAAAAGCATCACCCACTTTTTCAAATAAGATTAAATTATAACTGAATTATAATGAAAAAGAGACTGAGCAATCAGTCTTTAAAACCCTAAAAAACGCATACTATCAGGTGTTGAATGAACTGCACCCGCATAGCGGGTGGTTTTTTTGTCTCGCACCTAACGGAGCGAGACGAACTAATAGTCACATAATCATAAGGCTGATAGTATTAATCTAACTATCAGCCTTACAGGCTATTTAATGTTTCAGTAACACTCCAATATCAAGATAAACTAAACAGCATCTAGTTCCTTCAAATAATTTTCTATCTTCATCAGCATTAAAGGATTGTTATAAATCT
>NZ_VMMR01000052.1:0-19231 GCF_013277285.1 Streptococcus sp. 339
AAACTAAATGACTATAACAGCTATTGCCCAAGGAAAGAAAACAAAGAAACAAGCCTGTGTCGAACTTAATCTTTCTGAAAGACAAATCAATCGTCTGCTACTAGTCTATCAACAGAAAGGAAAAGAAACCTTCAGACACGGAAACAGAGAATTGGAAGATTTTTTATTTGTGTCTTAAATCAGGTCTTGCGTGACATTTTCTGCTCTCCACATACCATTGTTGATTAACAGAACACCAGAATTAAAATTATGTGTATAAAAATCATCTCTAACTGCAGCTAAGGGTATATCCGTCAAGTCCAAATCCCACAGCTCATCTATCGATTTTCTTACAACAATATCTAAATCCAAATACAGTACACGAGACTCGCTTACATACTTTGGAATAAAATACCTAAAAAAGCCGCATATGAAAGTCCCTCAAAGGGGAGACGATAACCTTTCAGAATACTACTGTCAATCTAAACATTCACAATCTCACTATTCAAAGTCTCTAGTCTTTTTTCCATCAATTGGAACCATTCTCGCGGAAGGTCATCATTAAAAACATAAAACTTAAGATTATAATAGATGAACACAAAGAGATTTTATTGTTGTTTCAACTTTATCCATATAAGCATTATCTGCACCTAAGACAATCGCTTTTTTCTCTTCTTTCACTCTTTATCTCATTTCTTTTTATTCCCATCATATGTTTCTACGTAACCATTATTTTCGCCTATTCGTTCGTAAAACCATACCAGTGGAGATTTTAGATGAAGTCCCATTACGGTTTACAATTTTTACATTACGACACGGAGTTTTACAAATCGATTTCATTTGCCAAACGTAGTTAGTAAGGCAGTTAGCTAGGCTACCTACTTTCTGCTACAACGGAAAAATCCACGAATCAATATTATTCGTGGATTTTTCCTAGTGAAGCGTTTAGGTAAGCCGATTGTTATACTACGACACGTAGTTTGACCAATCGATTCTATTTGCCAAACGTAGTTAGTGAGGCAGTTAGCTAGACCGCTCACTACCAGTTACGACGTAAAGTTTTACGAATCGATATTATTCGTAAAACTTTACTAGTGGAGCGCCTAGAGTCTGGGACAAAAAGATTTTGATTTTATGAATTCTTTATTATAAGTTTTTAAAATCGATAGATTAGACAAAAAAGCAAACAAAACAGAATTCTGAGTGTCAGATAACTTGTTTTGTTCGCTTTTTATATTTAAGGTTAGACTTTTGTCCCAGACTCGTTAGTTACTTAGATTGTTACACAATCAAATAAATTTACTGAACTACGACACTGAGTTTTACAAATCAATTCCATTTGTAAAACTCAGTTAGTGAGGCAATTAGCTAGTTCGCCAAATAGCGACTAGCGTCCAACAATTAGGAACTTTAGTTCCAATTGTTGGTACTGAGTCACATCTTCTCTTCCAACTCTACATCTGGATACTTGTCCGCAAACCAACGGAGAGCAAAGTCATTTTCAAAGAGAAAGACTGATTGGTCGAAACGGTCTTTAGCCAAGATATTGCGGCTTGATGACATGCGTTCATCCAAGTCCTCAGGTTTAATCCAACGAACGGTCTTTTTACCCATTGGGCTCATGACCACTTCTGCATTGTACTCGCCTTCCATACGGTGCTTAAAGACTTCAAACTGAAGTTGACCAACAGCTCCCAGCATGTACTCGCCTGTTTGGTAATTCTTATAAAGCTGAATAGCTCCTTCTTGCACCAATTGCTCGATTCCCTTGTGGAAAGATTTTTGTTTCATAACGTTCTTAGCAGATACTTTCATGAAAATTTCAGGAGTAAAGGTTGGCAGCGGTTCAAACTCAAACTTGTTTTTTCCAACTGTCAAAGTGTCACCAACCTGATAAGTACCTGTATCGTAAACCCCGATGATATCACCTGCCACGGCATTGGTTACATTCTCACGACTTTCCGCCATAAACTGAGTCACATTCGACAGTTTAGCCCCCTTACCAGTACGAGGCAGGTTAACACTCATACCGCGCTCAAATTCACCAGATACGATACGGACAAAGGCAATGCGGTCACGGTGACGAGGGTCCATATTGGCTTGGATTTTAAAGACAAATCCTGAAAAATCCTTGTCGTAAGGATCCACAATTTCGCCATCTGTTTTCTTGTGTCCATGTGGTTCTGGAGCAAACTTAAGGAAAGTCTCAAGGAAGGTCTGCACACCAAAATTTGTCAAAGCCGAACCGAAGAAGACAGGTGTCAATTCTCCAGCAAGGATAGCTTCCTCTGAAAACTCATTTCCAGCTTCATTTAAAAGTTCAATATCATCTTTTACCTGCTCGTAGAAAGGATTGCTGCTAAAAAGCTTGTCCCCATCTTCTAAACTGGCAAAACGCTCATCCCCCTTATAGAGCTCCAAGCGTTGGTTATAGAGGTCATAGAGCCCTTCAAAAGCTTTCCCCATCCCGATTGGCCAGTTCATCGGATAGCTCGCAATACCCAAGACTTCTTCCAATTCTTGCAAGAGGTCCAGTGGCTCACGACCGTCACGGTCTAGCTTGTTCATAAAGGTAAAGACTGGAATACCACGGTGTTTGACAACTTCAAACAATTTCTTTGTCTGCGCCTCGATACCCTTGGCAGAGTCCACGACCATGACCGCAGCATCCACCGCCATCAAGGTACGATAGGTATCTTCTGAGAAATCCTCATGCCCTGGTGTGTCAAGGATATTCACGCGCTTGCCATCGTAGTCAAACTGCATCACAGATGAAGTAACCGAAATCCCACGTTGCTTCTCGATATCCATCCAGTCAGACTTGGCAAAAGTCCCTGTTTTCTTTCCTTTTACGGTACCAGCCTCACGAATCTCGCCCCCAAAGTAGAGCAACTGCTCAGTGATGGTTGTTTTCCCCGCGTCTGGGTGAGAGATGATGGCAAAGGTACGACGTTTCTTAATTTCTTCTTGAATATTCATAAGTTCTCTTTCTTTGATTCTCTATTTTTCTTGTTTCAATAGCTAAGAATGATTTTTACATTGGATTTTACCATTCCTTTCAACACTCCATTATATCGGATTTTAGCATTTTTTTCAATTTCTATTTCTTTTCACTTCCCCCTCCCTTATTTATAGGAAAATATGGTAAAATAGAACAGACTAAAAATCATCATTTCACGAAAGGATGTAAGATGAAAATTACGCAAGAAGAGGTAACACACGTTGCCAATCTTTCAAAATTAAAATTCTCTGAAGAAGAAACTGCTGCCTTTGCAACGACCTTGTCTAAAATTGTTGACATGGTTGAATTGCTGGACGAAGTTGACACAACTGGTGTCGCACCTACTACGACCATGGCTGACCGCAAGACCGTACTCCGCCCTGATGTGGCTGAAGAAGGAACAGACCGTGATCGCTTGTTTAAAAACGTACCTGAAAAAGACAACTACTATATCAAGGTACCAGCTATCCTAGACGATGGAGGAGATGCCTAATGACTTTCAACAATAAAACCATTGAAGACTTGCACAATCTCCTTGTCTCTAAGGAAATTTCTGCAACAGAATTAACACAAGCTACGCTTGAAGATATCAAGTCTCGCGAGACAGCTATCAACGCTTTTGTTACCATCGCTGAAGAGCAAGCTCTTGTTCAAGCTAAAGCCATTGATGAAGCTGGAATTGACACTGATAATGTCCTTTCAGGAATTCCGCTTGCAGTAAAGGATAACATCTCTACAGACGGTATTCTCACAACCGCTGCCTCAAAAATGCTCTACAACTACGAGCCGATCTTTGATGCAACTGCGGTTGCTAATGCAAAAGCCAAGGGCATGATTGTCGTAGGAAAAACTAACATGGACGAATTTGCCATGGGTGGTTCTGGTGAGACTTCTCACTACGGAGCAACTAAAAATGCTTGGGACCACAGCAAGGTTCCTGGTGGTTCATCAAGTGGTTCAGCTGCAGCTGTAGCCTCAGGACAAGTCCCCTTGTCACTTGGTTCTGATACGGGTGGTTCCATCCGCCAACCTGCTGCCTTCAACGGGATCGTTGGTCTCAAACCAACCTACGGAACAGTTTCTCGTTTCGGTCTCATTGCCTTCGGTAGCTCATTAGACCAAATCGGACCTTTCGCACCAACTGTTAAGGAAAATGCCCTCTTGCTCAACGCTATTGCCAGCGAAGATGCTAAAGACTCTACTTCTGCTCCTGTCCGCATCGCCGACTTTACTTCAAAAATCGGCCAAGACATCAAGGGCATGAAAATTGCTTTGCCTAAGGAATACCTAGGCGAAGGAATTGATCCAGAGGTTAAGGAAACAATCTTAAACGCGGCCAAACACTTTGAAAAATTGGGTGCTATCGTCGAAGAAGTCAGCCTTCCTCACTCTAAATACGGTGTTGCCGTTTATTACATCATCGCTTCATCAGAAGCTTCATCAAACTTGCAACGTTTTGACGGTATCCGTTACGGCTACCGCGCAGAAGATGCGACTAATCTTGATGAAATCTATGTAAACAGCCGTAGCCAAGGTTTTGGTGAAGAAGTGAAGCGCCGTATCATGCTGGGTACTTTCAGTCTTTCATCAGGTTACTACGATGCCTACTACAAGAAGGCTGGACAGGTCCGTACACTTATCATTCAAGATTTCGAAAAAGTCTTCGCGGATTATGATTTGATTTTGGGTCCAACTGCTCCAAGTGTTGCCTATGACTTGAATTCTCTCAACCATGACCCAGTTGCCATGTACTTAGCCGACCTATTGACCATACCTGTAAACTTGGCAGGACTTCCTGGAATTTCGATTCCTGCTGGATTCTCTCAAGGTCTACCTGTCGGACTCCAATTGATTGGTCCCAAGTACTCTGAGGAAACCATTTACCAAGCTGCTGCTGCTTTTGAAGCAACAACAGACTACCACAAACAACAACCCGAGATTTTTGGAGGTGACAACTAATGAACTTTGAAACAGTCATCGGACTTGAAGTCCACGTAGAGCTCAACACCAATTCAAAAATCTTCTCACCTACTTCTGCCCACTTCGGAAATGATCAAAATGCCAACACTAACGTGATTGACTGGTCTTTCCCAGGAGTTCTGCCGGTTCTCAACAAAGGTGTTGTCGATGCCGGAATCAAGGCTGCTCTTGCCCTCAACATGGACATCCACAAAAAAATGCACTTTGACCGCAAGAACTACTTCTACCCTGATAATCCCAAAGCCTACCAAATTTCTCAGTTTGATGAGCCAATCGGTTATAACGGCTGGATTGAAGTCGAGCTAGAAGACGGTACGACTAAGAAAATCGGTATCGAACGTGCCCACCTAGAGGAAGACGCTGGTAAAAACACCCACGGTACAGATGGCTACTCTTACGTTGACCTCAACCGCCAAGGGGTACCCTTGATTGAGATTGTATCTGAAGCCGACATGCGTTCCCCAGAGGAAGCCTACGCTTATCTAACAGCCCTCAAGGAAGTTATCCAGTACGCTGGCATTTCTGACGTTAAGATGGAAGAGGGTTCTATGCGTGTGGATGCCAACATCTCCCTTCGCCCTTATGGTCAAGAAAAATTCGGTACCAAAACTGAGTTGAAAAACCTCAACTCCTTCTCAAACGTTCGCAAAGGTCTTGAATACGAAGTTCAACGTCAAGCCGAAATCCTTCGTTCAGGTGGTCAAATCCGCCAGGAAACACGCCGTTACGATGAAGCCAACAAGGCAACCATCCTCATGCGTGTCAAGGAAGGTGCTGCAGACTACCGCTACTTCCCAGAACCAGACCTACCCCTCTTTGAAATTTCAGACGAGTGGATCGAAGAAATGCGTACAGAGTTACCAGAGTTTCCAAAAGAACGTCGTGCGCGTTATGTATCTGACCTTGGTTTATCAGACTACGATGCTAGTCAGTTGACTGCTAATAAAGTCACTTCTGACTTCTTTGAAAAAGCTGTTGCCCTAGGTGGTGATGCCAAACAAGTCTCTAACTGGCTCCAAGGGGAAGTCGCTCAGTTCTTGAATGCTGAAGGTAAAACACTGGAACAAATCGAATTGACACCAGAAAACTTGGTTGAAATGATTGCCATCATCGAAGACGGTACTATTTCATCTAAGATTGCCAAGAAAGTCTTTGTCCATCTAGCTAAAAATGGCGGTGGCGCGCGTGAATACGTGGAAAAAGCAGGTATGGTTCAAATTTCAGATCCAGCTATCTTGATCCCAATCATCCACCAAGTCTTTGCCGATAACGAAGCTGCTGTTGCCGACTTCAAGTCAGGCAAACGTAACTCCGACAAGGCCTTTACAGGATTCCTTATGAAGGCAACCAAAGGCCAAGCCAACCCACAAGTTGCCCTTAAACTACTTGCACAGGAATTGGCGAAGTTGAAAGAAGATTAATATGTAAAAGAAACCAGCCTTGAGGTTGGTTTTTTCTCCCCTACCATCTCCCAATAACTATTTTGGCTTTATTTCCAGAAGATTTTATGGTAAAATGAAGAGTAATAATATTTATTAAAGAGGTAAAAACATGATTGAAGCAAGCAAATTGAAAGCTGGTATGACATTTGAAACTGCAGACGGAAAATTGATCCGCGTTTTGGAAGCTAGCCACCACAAACCAGGTAAAGGGAACACAATCATGCGTATGAAATTGCGTGATGTCCGTACTGGTTCTACATTTGATACAAGCTACCGTCCAGAAGAAAAATTCGAACAAGCTATTATCGAAACTGTTCCAGCTCAATACTTGTACAAAATGGATGAAACTGCCTACTTCATGAACACTGAAACTTACGACCAATACGAAATACCAGTCGTAAATGTTGAAAATGAGTTGCTTTACATCCTTGAAAACTCTGATGTGAAAATCCAATTCTACGGAACTGAAGTAATCGGTGTAACTGTACCAACTACTGTTGAATTGACAGTTGCTGAAACACAACCATCTATCAAAGGTGCTACTGTTACAGGTTCTGGTAAACCAGCAACTATGGAAACTGGACTTGTTGTCAACGTTCCTGACTTCATCGAAGCTGGACAAAAATTGATCATCAACACTGCAGAAGGAACTTACGTTTCTCGTGCCTAATCTCTAGAAAGAGGTCATTCTATGGGAATTGAAGAACAATTTGGCGAAATCGTTATCGCTCCACGTGTACTTGAAAAAATTATTGCCATCGCAACTGCTAAAGTTGAGGGTGTCCACTCATTTTCAAATAAATCCGTATCTGATACCCTATCAAAACTCTCTCTTGGTCGTGGTGTCTACTTAAAAGAAAGCAATGAAGAACTAACTGCTGACATCTACCTCTACCTTGAGTACGGTGTGAAAGTACCAAAAGTGGCTCTTGCTATTCAAAAAGCGGTCAAAGATGCTGTCCATGATATGGCTGATGTGGAACTTTCTGCTGTCAATATCCATGTTACAGGAATCGTTCCAGATAAAACACCAAAACCTGAGTTGAAAGATCTATTTAACGAGGACTTCCTCAATGACTAGTCCATTATTAGAATCTAGACGCGAACTTCGTAAATGCGCTTTTCAAGCTCTTATGAGCCTTGAATTCGGTACAGATATGGAAACGGCTTGTCGCTTTGCCTACACACATGACCGTGAAGATGCAGATGTGCAAATCCCAGCCTTTCTTCTAAACTTGGTTTCTGGTATCCAAGCTCAAAAAGAAGAGTTGGATAAACAAATCAACCAGCACCTCAAGTCAGGCTGGACAGTTGAACGTTTGACTTTGGTCGAAAAAAACTTACTACGCTTGGGTATCTTTGAAATCACATCATTTGATACACCTCAGCTGGTAGCAGTCAATGAAGCCATTGAACTTGCCAAGAATTTTTCAGATCAAAAATCAGCCCGTTTTATCAATGGATTGCTTAGTCAATTTGTAACTGAAGAAAATGAATAATCAAAAAGGTGTTTGGTCTTCCAGGCACCTTTTGACTTTCCCCTCTGCACAGAGTAAGAACCACATAAAAACTAGAACTGGCAGTCAGTTCTAGTTTTTGCGTATTCTAAAGAATTATACTCAATGAAAATCAAAGAGCAAACTAGGAAGCTAGCCGTAGGCTGCTCAAAACACGGTTTTGAGGTTGTGGATAGAACTGACGAAGTCAGTAACATATATACGGCAAGGCGAAGCTGACGTGGTTTGAATTTGATTTTCGAAGAGTATTAGTATTTTCTAAACCGTTGATAGCGCTCTTCCAACAACGCTTCTAACGGTTTTTGTGAAAGTAGAGCTAGCTCAGCTTGGAGTTCTTTTTTAACATTCTTAATCAGTTCTTTGCTAGAAAGTCCTGCTTCAGAAATCACCTTGTCTACTACGTCCATTTCTAACAGTTCGTGTGAAGTGATTTTCATCAGTTCTGCTGCTTCCATGGCACGACTGCCATCCTTCCATAGAATGGAAGCAAAGCCTTCTGGACTGAGAATAGCATAAATAGAATTTTCCAGCATCCAAACACGGTCTGCGACTGCTAGAGCCAAAGCCCCACCTGAACCACCTTCACCGATAATGATAGCGATAATAGGAACTCTCAGATCACTCATTTCCATGAGATTGCGAGCGATAGCTTCTCCTTGACCGCGTTCTTCCGCACCGACACCAGGATAGGCACCTGCTGTATTGATAAAGGTCACAACTGGACGGCCAAACTTTTCAGCCTGTTTCATCAACCGTAGGGCCTTGCGGTAGCCTTCTGGATGCGGTTGACCAAAATTCCGCTTGAGATTATCTTGTAAACTCTTGCCTTTTTGGATACCAACCATTGTTACAGCTTGGTCTCCAAGCCAGCCGATACCACCAACAACTGCACCATCGTCACGAAAAGAACGGTCACCGTGTAATTGGATAAATTCATCAAAAATGCCTGTCGCAAAGTCCAAGCTTGTCAAGCGACTCTGCTCACGCGCTTCTCTGACTATTTTTGCAATATTCATCTAGAACTCCCTCCATGCAATCTGACTAGGCTAGCAATGGTATCTGGCAAGTCTCTTCTTTTAACGATAGCATCCACAAAGCCATGTTCCAATAGGAATTCTGCCTTTTGGAAATCCTCAGGCAAGCTTTCACGAACCGTATTTTCAATGACACGACGCCCAGCAAAACCGACCAAGCTCTGTGGTTCAGCCAGAATGATATCACCTTCCATAGCGAAAGAAGCTGTCACACCACCTGTCGTTGGATCTGTCAAAATGGTCAAGTAAAAGAGACCAGCATTTGAATGCCGTTTAACTGCTGCAGAGATCTTGGCCATCTGCATGAGACTCATGATTCCTTCCTGCATACGGGCTCCACCAGAGGCTGTGAAGAGGACAACTGGCAATTTTTCGACAGTCGCATACTCAAACAAACGAGTGATTTTTTCACCTACAACCGTACCCATAGAAGCCATGATAAAGTTGGAATCCATAATCCCAAGAGCCACAGTCTGACCTTTTATAAGAGCTGTTCCTGTCACAACGGCTTCATCCAGACCTGTTTTTTCACGCATAGTTGCTAGTTTCTTTTGATAACCAGGGAAATGCAAGGGATCCTTGCTTTCAATCCCTGTAAACAATTCCTTGAAGGTTCCCATATCAATCGTCAAAGCCAAGCGTTCTTGGGCAGAAATACGAAAGGTGTAGCTACAATGTGGACAGATACGCTCACTTCCCAGATCCTTCTGATAGATGGTATGCTTACAGCCTGGACACTGGGAAAATAATTCATCTGGAACCTCTGGCTTAGCTTGAGGTTTTTCCCTAACCGAACGATTGGGATTGATTCGAATATACTTATCTTTTTTACTAAATAGAGCCATTGATTCCCCTTTTCGGTTTAAACTCTTGAAGTCATTTTATTCTTTTTCTTGATATTTGGGTAAGAAGGTTTCCATTAAGAAGGAAGTATCGTAATCTCCAGCAATGACATTGCGATCTGAAATGAGGTCAAGCTGGAAATCTGCATTGGTCTGCACCCCTTCAATCTCTAATTCATAGAGGGCACGTTGCATTTTCATCAAGGCATCAAAACGGTTTTCACCGTGTACGATGATTTTGGCAATCATACTATCATAATAAGGCGGAATGGTATAACCTGGATAAACTGCTGAATCCACGCGCAAGCCAACTCCACCACTTGGTAGATAGAGATTAGTAATCTTACCTGGACTTGGAGCAAAGTTAAAGGCTGGATTTTCTGCATTGATACGACACTCGATGGCATGACCGCGTAGGACAATATCTTCTTGCTTAACAGACAGAGGTTGACCTGCCGCAATGCGAATCTGTTCCTTAACGATATCCACACCTGAAACAAATTCTGTTACTGGATGTTCTACTTGTACACGAGTATTCATTTCCATGAAATAGAAATTGCCACTGGCTTCATCAAGAAGAAACTCAATGGTCCCTGCATTTTCATAGCCAACAGACTCCGCCGCTCGAACAGCAGCAGAACCGATTTCATGACGCAGCGTTTTCCCGATTGCAATCGAAGGACTTTCTTCCAAAACCTTTTGGTTGTTCCGTTGTAGAGAACAATCCCGTTCCCCCAAGTGGATTACATTTCCGTGTTCATCTCCTAGAATTTGAACCTCGATGTGACGAGCTGGATAGATAACCCGTTCTATGTACATGGCACCATTGCCATAATTGGCCTTGGCTTCACTAGAGGCAGTTTCAAAGGCTGAAACAAGGTCTTCTGGTTTTTCAACCTTACGAATCCCTTTACCACCACCACCTGCTGAAGCCTTGAGCATAACAGGATAGCCAATTTTTTCAGCAACAATCAAGGCCTCCTCAGAGTTATGCACTTCTCCACCTGAACCTGGAATAACAGGCACACCAGCCTTAATCATCTGAGCACGCGCATTGATTTTGTCCCCCATCATATCCATAACATGACCAGATGGACCGATAAATTTGATGCCCACTTCTTCACACATAGTTGCAAATTTGGAATTTTCACTGAGAAACCCAAAACCGGGGTGAATGGCTTCTGCCTCAGTCAAGACTGCAGCTGATAGAACCGCATTAATATTGAGATAAGACTCAGTTGCCTTACCAGGACCGATACAAACCGCTTCATCTGCCAAAAGCGTATGAAGGGCTTCCTTATCAGCAGTTGAATAGACTGCTACGGTCGCAATCCCCAATTCACGCGCCGCACGGATAATACGAACCGCAATTTCACCACGATTGGCAATTAAAATTTTTCGAAACATGGAGAACCTCCTTAGTTCCCAATTGCAAAGGTAAGAGTACCACTAGCTGCAAGCTTGCCATCCACTTCAGCCTTTGCTTCAACCACGGCTATGGTGCCACGACGTTTTACAAAAGTCGCTGTCATAACCAATTGGTCGCCTGGTACAACTTGCTTCTTGAATTTGACCTTATCCATACCAGCGTAAAAGACCAGTTTTCCTTTATTTTCAGGTTTTGACAACTCCAACACACCAGCTGTTTGCGCCAAGGCTTCCATGATCAGAACACCTGGCATAACTGGGTATTGAGGAAAGTGACCGTTAAAGAAAGGCTCGTTGATGGTCACATTTTTTATGGCAACGATGGTATCCTCGCTCACTTCCAAGACACGATCCACTAGGAGCATAGGATAACGGTGGGGAAGGGCTTCTTTGATTCCTTGAATATCGATCATTTGATTCGTACCAATCCTTTACCAAACTCAACCATTTCTTCGTTAGAAACGAGAATTTCCGTTACCACACCATCCTTAGGAGCTGGGATTTCATTCATGACTTTCATGGCTTCGATAATGACCAATGTTTGACCTTTTTTGACACTATCACCAACTGTAACGAAGGCAGGTTTATCTGGTCCAGCAGCCAAGTAAACCACTCCAACAAGTGGACTCTCTACAAGATTTCCCTCAGTAGCCACACTTGCTTCAGCTGGAGCTGGAACTTCTTCTGCTACAGTCTCTGCTGGAGCAGATGTAGGAGCTACTGGACTCGGTGTTGCTAGAACGGGTGCTGGAGCGACTTGAGTTGCAACTTCAGGCACAGGTCTCGCTTCATTCTTGCTAAACTGCAACTCATCCGTCCCATTTTTATAAGAAAATTCTCTCAAACTTGACTGGTCAAATTGAGTCATCAAGTCTTTAATATCGTTTAAATTCATACTTATCTATTCTCCCAACGTTTGAAAGCAAGAACTGCATTGTGGCCTCCAAAACCAAAAGTATTTGAAATAGCGTATGGAATTTCTTTCTCCAAGCCTTGTCCATAAACGACATTAGCTTCGATATAATCTGATACTTCACTTGTCCCAGCTGTCATTGGTACAAAGTTATGACGCATAGCTTCGATGGTGACGATAGCTTCTACTGCACCCGCAGCCCCCAGCAAATGTCCTGTAAAAGACTTGGTTGATGATACAGGTACTTCCTTACCAAGAACAGCTACGATAGCACCACTTTCTCCTTTTTCATTGGCAGGAGTTGACGTTCCGTGAGCATTGACATAGGCTACTTGCTCTGGAGAAATCTCAGCTTCTTCCAAGGCTAGTTTGATGGCCTTGATAGCTCCCTGACCTTCTGGATGTGGAGAAGTCATGTGGTAGGCATCACAAGTATTTCCGTAACCAACCACTTCAGCCAGGATAGTAGCTCCACGTTTTTCAGCGTGTTCAAGACTTTCTAGAACCAACATCCCTGAACCTTCACCCATAACAAACCCATTGCGATCCTTATCAAATGGGATCGAAGCACGAGTTGGATCCTCTGTAGTAGAGAGAGCTGTTAAGGCTTGGAAACCAGCGATGGCAAAAGGTGTGATAGAAGCTTCTGTTCCTCCCACCAACATCACATCTTGGAAACCAAACTTAATAGAGCGGAAGGCATCCCCAATCGCATCATTTGATGAAGAGCAGGCAGTATTGATAGATTTACAAACACCGTTTGCACCAAAACGCATGGCTACATTCCCAGAAGCCATATTTGGTAAAGCTTTTGGAAGAGTCATTGGTTTGACACGTTTGGGCCCTTTTTCATGAAGGCGAAGTACCTGATCTTCAATTTCCTTGATTCCACCAATACCAGATGCAACGATAACACCAAAACGATCCCTATTAAGAGCCTCTACATCAAGATTGGCATGATTTACAGCCTCTTGGGCTGCATACAAGGCATATAAAGAATAGTTATCAAAACGGTTGGTATCTTTTTTTACAAAGTATTTATCGAACGGAAAATCTTGGATTTCTGCCGCATTATGCACATCAAAATCACTATGATCAAATTTTGTAATGCCACCAATGCCGATTTTCCCAGTTGCTAAACTATTCCAAAATTCTTCTGGTGTATTTCCGATTGGAGATGTTACTCCATAACCTGTTACCACTACTCGATTTAGTTTCATTCTTTTCACCTCTAGCTTTCGCTACATACTTAAGCCACCATCAATGGCAACCACTTGACCAGTTAGATAATCTTGGCCTGCTAAAAATACTGTCAAATCTGCAACCTGCTCTGCCTGCCCAAATTCTTTCATCGGAATCTGAGCTAGTGTAGCTTCCTTAATCTTATCTGATAAGATAGCTGTCATATCAGACTCAATCATTCCTGGAGCAATCACATTGACTCGTATATTCCGACTAGCAACTTCACGTGCCACAGACTTGGTAAAGCCAATCAAGCCAGCCTTAGAAGCAGCATAGTTAGCTTGACCAATATTCCCCATCAAACCAACAACACTAGACATATTAATGATAGCACCTTCTCTAACTTTCATCATCGGTTTCAAGACTGATTGTGTCATATTAAAGGCACCAGTCAGATTGACCTTGAGCACTTTTTCAAAATCTGCTTCTGTCATCTTGAGCATAAGAGTATCTTGGGTAATCCCTGCATTGTTGACCAAAACATCTACTGAACCCAGTTCTGCAATAGCTTGATCAATCATACGCTTAGCGTCTGCAAAATCTGATACATCTCCTGAAATGGGAACCACCTTGATACCATAGTTTGAAAACTCAGCGAGCAATTCTTCTGAGATTGCCCCACGACTGTTTAAGACAATGTTGGCTCCTGCTTGAGCAAACTTGTGGGCGATGGCAAGACCAATTCCACGACTCGAACCTGTAATAAAGATATTTTTATGTTCTAGTTTCATTTTTTTCCTTTCAAAACTTCTACTTATTTTAGTCTATTTTTCTAAAAGTGCTACTAAACTCGCTTGATCTTCCACATGAGCTAAGTGAGCAGTTTGATCAATTTTTTTAACAAAACCTGACAAGACTTTCCCCGGTCCAATCTCGATAAAGTTGCTTATGCCTGCTTCTTGCATGACCCCAATACTTTCATAGAAACGAACGGGTTCCTTGACCTGACGCGTCAAGAGCTGAGCAATGTCCTCTTTTTGCATCACAGCAGCTTCTGTATTGCCGACTAGGGGACAAGTAAAATCTGAAAAACTTACCTGAGCTAGAGTTTCAGCTAGTTTCTGGCTAGCAGGTTCAAGGAGAGCGGTGTGAAAGGGACCTGACACCTTGAGAGGAATCAAGCGTTTGGCACCTGCTTCTTGCAAAAGTTCAACCGCTCGATCAACTGCAACCACTTCTCCAGCAATGACGATTTGTGCAGGTGTGTTATAGTTGGCTGGAGTAACCACTCCGAGTTCAGAAGCTTTTTGACAGGCTTCTTCAATGACCTCTACTGGCGTATTGAGAACTGCTACCATCTTGCCAGAGTCAGCAGGAGCCGCTTCTTCCATATAGGCTCCACGCTTAGCTACCAAGGCAACCGCATCTTCAAAATCCAAGGCGCCGCTTGCCACCAAGGCAGAGTATTCTCCAAGAGATAAACCAGCAACCATATCAGGCTGATAGCCCTTTTCTTGCAATAAACGGTAGATAGCAACCGAAGTCGCTAGAATGGCTGGTTGCGTATAGCGGGTCTGATTGAGTTTGTCTTCTTCCCTATCGATGAGATAACGCAAATCATAACCGAGCACCTGACTCGCTCGATCAATCGTTTCTTTGACAATAGGGTAGTGATCATAGAGATCCCGTCCCACCCCTAGATACTGGGCACCTTGACCAGCAAATAAAAAGGCTGTTTTAGTCATTTCTTACAACTCCTGCCCAGCGAGAGGCTTCTTCTTGAATTTTCTTAGCTGCTCCGTAATACAAATCTTTTAGGATTTCTTCAGCTGTTTCTTCTTTAGAAACAAGCCCTGCGATTTGACCTGCCATGACAGAGCCACCATCCACATCACCGTGAACAACTGCTTTGGCTAGGGCGCCTGCTCCCATTTGTTCAAAGATTTCTAAATCAGGATCTTCCTGCTTAAAGGCATCTTTTTCAGCCAGTTCAAAATCTCTAGTCAACTGATTTTTAATAGCACGAACAGCATGACCAAAGTGCTGAGCTGAAATCGTAGTATCAATATCCCTTGCTTTTAAAATTTTCTCCTTGTAGTTTGGATGGGCATTCGACTCTTTTGCAACTACAAACCGTGTCCCCACCTGTACAGCCTCTGCACCTAGCATAAAGCCAGCCGCAGCACCTTCACCATCCGCAATTCCTCCTGCAGCAATAACAGGAATAGATACAGCTGTGGCTACCTGTCGCACCAAGGTCATGGTTGTTAATTTACCGATATGCCCCCCAGCTTCCATTCCTTCTGCAATAACAGCGTCTGCACCGATTTTTTCCATGCGTTTAGCTAAAGCAACACTAGGAACGACAGGAATAACGATTATCCCAGCTTCATGGAAACGTTCCATGTATTTACCAGGATTTCCTGCACCTGTTGTCACTACCTTAACACCTTCCTCGATAACGAGATCTACAATATCTTCCACAAAGGGAGACAAGAGCATGATGTTGACACCAAAGGGTTTATCCGTCAATGATTTGATCTTATCAATATTTGCCTTGACAACTTCTTTCGGGGCATTTCCCCCACCGATAATCCCTAGTCCTCCAGCTTTAGAAACAGCCCCTGCCAAATCACCATCAGCAACCCAAGCCATTCCTCCTTGAAAGATAGGATAATCAATGTTCAATAATTCTGTAATACGCGTTTTCATAGTGCCTCCATCGTTTCTTGCTTACGTAATAGTTCGATACTGTCATAATTTGACAATCAAACTATTGCCTAAACAAGAGGGAGCGGGTTTCCCTACTCCTTCTATCTATATTCTGCTTATACTCTTCGAAAATCAAATTCAAACCACGTCAGCGTCACCTTGCCGTACTCAAGNNTTTTCATTGAGTATTATTTTGTTTGCTCTTCAACGTAGGCAACCAAGTCACCAACTGTTTTCAAGTCATCTTCTGCTTCGATTTGGATATCAAAAGCATCTTCGATTTCTGAGATTACTTGGAACAAGTCCAATGAATCAGCGTCCAAATCATCAAAAGTTGATTCAAGTGTTACTTCTGATGCATCTTTTCCAAGTTCTTCAACGATAATTTCTTGTACTTTTTCAAATACTGCCATGATAGGACTCCTTTAAAATAAATAGTTTTTTATAACAATGTGTTCACCACATGATTACCTAAATTGTAAGAATGAGCGTGCCCCAGGTCAAGCCTCCACCGAAGCCTGATAGAAGAACAGTCTGGCTACCATCTAAAGGGATGAGACCTTGTTCTACACACTCTGAAAGTAAAATCGGGATACTGGCTGCACTGGTATTGCCATATTCCATCATATTGGCTGGAAGTTTGTCTCGGTCAACACCAATTTTTCTAGCCATCTTATCCAAAATACGGATATTAGCCTGATGCAATAGCAGATAATCCAAGTCTGTCGCCTCTATAGGAGATTCTTCAATAGTCTGCTTGATAGACTTGGCTACATCTCGAATGGCAAAATCAAAGACTGCGCGTCCATCCATCTTCAAAAATGAATCTGCACTTTCTTGATCTGAAAATGGAGAATGCAAACCTGAATGCCCATAAGTTAAACACTCACTGCGACTTCCATCGCTATTGAGACTCTCAGCTAAGAAATTCTCTTGCTCGCTAGCTTCTAACAAGACACCACCAGCACCATCTCCAAACAACACAGCTGTTGATCGATCCGACCAATCGACTGCCTTAGAGAGGGTTTCACTACCAATCACCAAGCCTTTTTGAAAGCGACCAGAAGCGATAAACTTTTCAGCAGTTGAAAGAGCAAATACAAATCCACTGCAAGCCGCGGTTAAGTCAAAAGCAAAGGCTTTATTAGCACCAATATTAGCTTGAACACGAGCAGCTGTAGAGGGCATCATCGAATCTGGAGTAATGGTAGCTAGGATGATAAAATCCAGTTCCTCTCCTATTATTCCAGCTTTTGCCATCAGTTTCTTAGCAACTTCCGTAGCCAAATCACTGGTAGATTCTGTTCTTGAAATATGCCTTTGTCGTATTCCCGTTCGACTTGAAATCCACTCATCATTGGTATCCATAATCTGAGCCAAGTCGTGATTTGTAACCACTTGCTCTGGCACATAATGAGCAACCTGGCTTATTTTTGCAAAAGCCATTATTTCAAATCCTCCAAAAATTGGTAAAGATTAGTCAAACCTTTGCTCATAACATCAATTTCTTCCTCGCTCATGCCATCAATAATTTTTTCTACCATGGCCTTGTGGAAGCGTTTATGCAGTCTATGGATCAAGCGCCCCTTCTTTGTCAAATGCAGATGCACCACACGACGATCCTGTTCTGACCGAACTCGCTCAATGTAGCCCTTACGCTCTAAATTGTTCAAACTTGTCGTAACAGTTCCAAGAGTTACCATCAACTCTTTTGACACTTGACTTGGAGTCACATCTGGAGCCTTACCGATGACATCAATCGTATGCATTTCTTTGATGGAGATATCCTTAAAACGACTACCTCTCAAGTTCACTTCCTCAATTACAAGGACATTGTTAAATATAGATGTTAAATATTCATTGATTCGTTGGTAGTCCATTTTTCATATCCCTCCTTCTTCAAAAAACTTTTACAATCAAAACATTTGACAGAAAGAATTATATCAAAATTCAAAGAATGATGCAAGTATTTTTTATTTTCCTGTAAATTTAGGTCTTCTTCTCTCCGAATGAGCTCGCACTCCTTCTTTGAAATCCTCTGTTTGAGCTAAGGATTTCTGTAGGTTCAGTTCTAAAGTAGCGTAACCCTGCCAGTCTTTAAACTGGCTCTCCCAAACCAACTTCTTAATGGCAGCATAGGAATTACTTGAAGCACGTCTTAATTTTTTAAGAAGCTGTTCTCTCGTCTTTTCAAGTTTTTCAGCTTCAGAAACGCGGTAAACCAACCCCCATTCTAGGGCTTTTTCTGCCGTTAAAGCCTCTCCTGTCATAGCTAATTGAGCAGCACGCGTCACACCGATACTGCGGCTCAAGAGATGAATTCCCCCTGCATCTGGAGCCAAACCAACACCAACAAAGGCTTGGATAAACTTAGCCTTATCCGTCGCCAAACAGAAATCTGCCGCAACAGCCATATTCGCTGCGGCACCTGCAACAGCACCGTCAACTTCCATTAAAACAGGTTTGGCTATTTGCTTGATTTTATAAGAAATCGTATTGACCAACTCTGCGATTTTTGTCAATGATGGAATATCATCCTCATCCACTGCCCGCTTCATCTCTACCAAATCTCCCCCAACTGAGAAGACCTTTCCATTGGCATTGATTAAGATAAAATGCACAGCTGGATTTTCTTCTGCCAGAGTCAAGGCTTCTAAGATCTCCTCACACATGGGAATATGGAAACCATTAGCGACATCAGGACGGTTTAAAGTAATAATTGCCAAATCCTCTTCAAGCTGATAAATAATATGTTCCATCAGGGCTCCTTTTTATTTTATAAGCAGTTTATACTCTTCGAAAATCTCTTCAAACCGCGTCAGCTTCCATCTGCATCCTCAAAACAGTATTTTGAGCTGACTTNNGCAGTGCTTTGAGCTGACTACGGCTAGCTTCCTAGTTTGCTCTTTGATTTTCATTGAGTATTGAATTATTTTATTTGCAAAGTATATCTTTTTCAGGAGCAGAAAGCAAGAAAAAATTGACTGAAAGTGTCTCAGCCGATTGGAAAGGCTCGCTTTATCCTATAAAGCATCTTATTTTCTTCATTGAAAAAAGCCTTTCTTTCTGCTATAATCCCGACTTTATCACTTGAAAAATACAAAAGGGCAGCTCACCCTTTGCGCCCCAAGGTATTTCGCTGTTCTTTAATCTCGTTTAGTTGGTGTATATGGCTGTTAGATCGGGATAGCGTCGTGTAGG
>NZ_VMMR01000053.1:0-17487 GCF_013277285.1 Streptococcus sp. 339
CTTATAATTGAATATAGAGATTCTTTCGTTTCAGGAACAGATTTCTTCAATATTCCCTCTATAATTTTAAAATTTAAGTTAGAATAATTATGATAAATAAAATTTCTAAAACCTTTTATCTGAGTCCAGTTTATCCTATCTGAATACTTCTGTTTTACTTCCTCTGATAATTTGCCTAACGATAACTGTTCTCCTACCTGTCCTAAATTCATAGCGATAGAATCAACTACCATATCATCATCTAAAGGTAAATTATATCTTCTTGCTTTATACAAAACAGCATCGGCCTTATCAAGATATAAAACCATATCCTTCAAATATGCTATATCAGTTTCAAGAGATTGACTTCTCATAAATAACCTCTCTATCATTCAAAAAATTTTTCTTGACTAACTTCCCAATGTTTGTTTTTGGAGAAAGTAAATCACTAACCAATAGAATATCTATATTACCATCAAAAATAGTCAAAAGTCTACCATATACATCAAAATATATAGAATCATCCTCTAACTCCAAAGCAATATCAACATCACTTTTCCCATCAGCTTCGCCCCTAGCATAAGAGCCAAATAGATAAATTTTAGATAAATCATATTGTTTAGCAACAGGAACAATTTTTTCCTTTATCTGATCTATTGTATAAACCATAACCGAACCCCTTTAGATTATATCTATCCACACTTTTATTTCACCTTACTCAGAATCAAGTTTAACTTCAAAAGGAATACTTCTTGTCAACACACTTTGCTTCAAAAATAACTTCACAGCAGTTGACATATCCAACCCCAACTCATTAAAAATCGCAGTCGCTTCTTTTTTCAATTCATCATCTACTCTTACAGCAATTTGTGACATAGCATTTCTCCTTTTTTATCTTGTATATCTATTGTATCACTTTTAGAAAGACGATTCAACTTTTTATATATCAGTAAATACAAAATAAAATAGACCATCTTCCTGATCTACTTTATTCTATATTCATTGACTTTAATTTTCTTTTTGATCATAGTTTGGTCAACCAATGGTCAATTTCTTTAATTTCAATACTAACTAGCATGTGATAATATCTTGATTTAATCGCTTTTAACTTATTTATTTTAACTTATTTTAACGCTAATTTACATGTAGGGGGCATCTAAATACAACAAGAAAAGCCTTGAGTAAAGGCTTTTTTGCTTAAATAAAATTTTTTTCAAATTCTTTAGAAAACTAGCTTAAATCATAATCCAACACCAATTTTACAAATACCATAAACTAAGCTTATATACCCAAAACACAAAAAGTCCTCTTTCCACTATTTTAGAAAGAGAACTTTTTCTTTAGGAGAAATAACTTAATTTTTAATCAATTCGTGATAGCTCAGCTGGCACTGTTAAGTAATAGGTTGCCGTCAAGCTTGCTTCGCCTTGATTGACAAAAATCTCGATGGAATTTTTATCTAGAACAACTTCCAATTCTTTAGCTTCAATATCTACATACCGTCGACTAGTGTCCTGTTCTTCTTCACCTAGAATTTTTTGAATAAGATGGCTACGATCAATGTAAACTTGCTGCACATTACTGTCATAACCAAATTCAAGATAATCTATATCATTTCCTAAGTGGTAATGACAATCTTTATCTATTTGGATTTGATATTGGCCTTTTTTAACAGGGAATTGTCTTAGTTTGCCATCTTCCAATCTTAGAATTCTAGGTAAAGTCATGGCACATGCCCACTTGTGTTCTTGGTCATGGGTTGGAAGGGTACGCCCCCATGTCTGCATCCAAGCAATCAGGATACGACGATTTTGATCGTCCAGCAATGTTTGAGGCGCATAGAAGTCTTGCCCATGATCAATTTCTTGAACTGATTCTGGGATAAAACGTTTTTCTCCCCAATCTACCTTACCCGTAAACAAAACCGATGAGTTGATGTTATGGTATGAGTCTCCCTCACGCTGATAACGCATAGGTGACATAATAAGGCAATCCTTCCCATCTAACTCAAAGTAATCTGGGCATTCCCACATAAAGCCTTGGTGTTCTATCCCTTTTAAAAAGATGGATTCGAACCGCCATTCTACTAGGTTATCGGACCCTAGTAGAACGATACAGCCCACATTATCCTTGTGTTTGGCAGCTACTACGGAGTAATAGCGTCCATCTTTTTCAAAGAGTTTTGGATCACGGAAATCAGCTGCAATTAACTCATCTGGCAAGTCTGCTCCAGTTGCAACTGGATTTTGTTCAATCTTTTTAAAGTGAATCCCATCGTCTGAAAATGCCATATTTTGCACTTGACGAACACCTGTTTCTTCTTCGATATGTCCAGTGTACATGAGCCAGAGGCGATCATCCTTGACAATGGCAGAGCCTGAGAAGCAACCATTGCGGTCGTAGTCTTGGTCAGGAGCAAGTGCCACTGGCAAGTGCTCCCAAGTCACCAAGTCCTTACTTTTAGCATGTCCCCAGTGCATTGGTCCCCAGACACTATCATATGGATAGAATTGATAAAAGAGATGGTATTCTCCACAAAAATAGACAAATCCATTTGGATCATTGATCCAACCAATCTCAGCTGAAAAATGTTCTTCAGGCTTATATTGAGTATTAACGAGATGTTTATTTTCTGCTATAAAACGATTGGCTTTTTCTACTGTGTATTTCTTATCTCCCATAATCAACCTCTAGTTTTTGTTTGCTTGGTATTGGTCGTAGTATTTTTGTTTAATAGCGAGGTAATCTGAAAGTCCGTATTTTTCAAGTTCTTTCTTGTAATCATCCCACTCAGCATCAATATTGCCATTTACAATCCATTCAGCGCGCTTGCGGTAGATATAGTCATTCATATCTGCTTCGATATGGGCAATTTTGTCCAAATCTTCCTGTGTCATAAAGACTCTTGGATAGTTATTGTCATTGCTCATGTAAGGAACATAATATTCTTTGATAAGATCCAAACGCCATTTGGCATCATCTGGCATGGTTGTCACTTTACCATAGTATGAATCTAGAATAGCTAGTGGTCCTCCTACTTCAGTCTTTTGACGAAGTTCTGCTGGTGCAGTTCCGTTTAGTGGTAAGTGTTTTAGACTATTTGACGCTTGATCCAATTCAAAGATGTTTTGTTGTTTGTCATCTCCATAAGTTCCCCAGTTATTTTGCACAGATTGGAGTGGAGCGTATTGTGCATCAATCCATTTAGCTGTCAATTCTAGGTTTTTGTTTACACTGGTAATAACCATCTTGTCACGTGCAAATCCCATACCGTTTGTACGAGCTACGTGTTTTTGACCACTTGGTCCAGCAAGTACTGGTAAAACATCATAACTTTCGTTACTTCCAGTAACATTACTCTTATCCCATGTAAAGTAAACACCAAATTTCTGATCATGACCTTTAGCAATGTAACTATTCCAATCATGTTCAAAAGCTTCTTTATCAATCAAGCCTTTTTCTTGCAATTGACGGATAAATTTGACACCTTCTTTATAGTTATCGTTATCTGCTGTGAAGTCAACTTTGCCATCATTTCCAACTACTAAATGATCATCGTTATCCCCTATACCAAATGCAGCAAACAGGAATTTAAAATCTTCGTTTCCGTTACCACTAATAAATGTAAATGGAATTTCATCAGCCTCTCCATTTCCATTTGGATCCCCGTTTTTGAAAGCTTCTAGGACTTTAATCAGATCATCAGTAGTTTTTGGCATTTCAAGACCCAGTTTCTTAAGCCAATCTTTGTTAATCCAAGCCATATCGTTGACACTATGGATAGATTCTTTGCCTTCTCCAAGCTCCTCAATCCATGGGAATGAATAGATGTGTCCATCAGGTGCTGTCATCAAGGCCTTGTATTCTGGTTTCTCATCCAAAATTTTCTTAAGATTTGGCATATATTTATCAATCAAGTCTTCAACTGGAATAATAACACCTTTCTTAGCCCAGTTCATCAAGTCCACATCTGAAGCTCCGTCGTTGTGGATAGCATCTGGTAGATCACCACTAGAAATATCCAAGTTACGTTTTTCTGCAAAGTCGGATTGGTAGTTGGTCCAGTCAATATGAACTCCTGTTTCCTTTTCCAAACGTTGCAAAATCAATTTTTCATTTGGGTCTTTGGGAGCTAACGGTGAACTGGCTGTCATAAACTTCAATGTTTTCTTTTCTTGAAGCGGGAATGTTACACCTTCCAACTTATAATCTGGACTTGAAGCTGTATTTTTTGAGCCACAGGCTGCAAGTACTGCTAAACTAGCTGTCAACAAAACTGCTGATTTTGAGAATGTTTTGAATTTCATGAGAAAACTCCTTTTATTTTTTCTATTTTTATCCTTTAAGTGAACCGGCCATAATTCCTTTATCAAAGTATTTTTGGAAGAATGGATACATAACAATCAATGGCAAACTGGAAATGACAATAGTTGCGTACTTAATCAATTCAGCTAACCGTTTCATTTCATTCATAGCCGCTTGTGCTCCAATCATGTCTTGACCTGGTTGGCTCTGAATGAGAATTTTACGAAGTACAAGTTGCAATGGTTCCAAGTTTGGATCCTTGATATAAATCATTGCATCAAAGTATGAGTTCCACTGTCCTACAAAAGCATAGAGGAAGAGAACAAACATAATTGGTTTTGCAAGAGGAAGCATGATTTTGAAGAAAATCTGCAAGTCATTCGCTCCATCAATGACCGCTGCTTCTACCAATTCTTCAGGCAATCCTTGGAAATAAGCCCTAGCAAGAATAATATTCCAAACATTGACAGCACCGGGAACGATGATAGCCCATGGAGTATTCAGCATTCCTAAATCTTTTACCAGCAAGTAAGTTGGGACTAAACCACCACCAAAGAACATGGTTACAATCAAGAAGTAGTTAATCCAACGACGTCCAACCAAGTCTTTCTTAGAAAGAGGATAAGCTGTAAACACAGATAGCAAGACTGTTAAAGCCGCAAAGCCAAAAGAGTATAGTAGAGAATTGATAAAACCTCTTAGAATAGATTGGTCACTGAATACACGCTGGTAACCTTCTACCGTCCAATCGGCTGGATTAAAGCTAATCCCTCTACTAACCAGAACTTTAGGATCCATAAAGGATGCTACGACGATATAAAGTAAAGGAAGTAAGGTTATCAAAACGATAAAGACAATAATGATTTTATTTAAGAGTAAGATACGTCTATCAAATTTTGTATCCATAATCGAATTTTTCATGCTTCCCTCCTTAAATTCCTTCACCATTATTCATGCGTTTAACGATTTGGTTAACTGCAACAAGCAATACTACGTTAATCACTGCATTAAACAAACCAACCGCTGTTGAGTAAGAATAGTCTCCTGATACAAGACCAACTTTATAGACATATGTAGAGATAATTTCAGAAGTTGGCAAGTTTAACGATGTCTGCATTAAGAATGCTTTCTCATATCCAACATTCATAATTCCACCTGCAGCTAAAACAAATTGGATAACCATAATAGGCTTAAGAGCTGGAATATCAATGTGCCAGATTCGTTGGAAGATATTGGCTCCATCCAGTCGGGCTGCTTCTACTAAGGCTGGATCTACATTTACCAATGTTGCCGTGTAGAGCGTTGAAGCCCAGCCCATTCCTTGCCAGATACCACTAAAGATGTATAAGGGTCTAAAGAAGTCTGGATTTGTCAAGAAGTCAGCCTTCATTCCAAACATAGAAAGAAAATTGTTAATTGGTCCTCCCACTGAAAAGAAGAGGAAAATCATACCAACGATAACAACGACTGAGATAAAGTTTGGTGCGTATAAAATGAGCTGAATTCGTTTTTTGACTTTTTCACTCAAGAGTTGATTGAGCATAATAGCAAGAATGATTGGTGGTAAAAAACCAAGCAATAAACCATAGATACTTAATTTTAAAGTATTGGCTAACAAGATACCAAAGTTGGGAGAGGATATGAATTTTGTAAACTCAGAAAAACCAATCCAATCACTCCCTAAAATTCCTTTTAAGGGATTATAATCTTTAAATGCGATTAAAACCCCATACATAGGGATGTATTTAAAGATAAAGGTTAAAACTAAACCAGGGACAGTCATCAATAACAAGAATTTTTGTTTCTTGATTCTTTCCCAAAGAGAAACTTGCTTCGCTTTGCTATTCATAGCAACCTCCTTTTCTGAAACGTTTCATTTTTGCTTGGAAAAGATAGCGCTTGGCGCTGTCTATTTATTTTGTTTTTGAAACGTTTCATTTTTGTTTTAAAAAAATAAATCTTTTTTTATCTGAATTCATTCTAACATTGTTAGCGTTTTCTGTCAAGACTTATTTTCATTTTTTGTTGTTTTTCCTTCAACAAATTTCACTGGTAGGATTGTCTGCAAATTAACAGTCTTTCCATCAATAATATCAAACAAAATCCGAACCGCTTCTTTTGCCATTTCTTCCAATGGTTGTTCAATAGTTGAAAGTAGATAATCTCTATCTCCAGCCATTTTAATTCCATCGTATCCAATAATTTGGACATCATGAGGAATACGTTTACCATTTTTTTCTAGTATATCAATAACATCTAAAGCTGCAAAGTCGTTAATTGTAAAAATTCCATCTATAGAATGATTGTCTTCCAAGAAACTCTCTAGCTTTCCATGATAGTCAGTAACTGTCTCATCCAAATCAAAAATACTAAGAGGTATTTTATGCTCTTGGACATACTTTTCAAAGGAAATTCTACGACGTTTGGTTTCATTAATGGTTGTATTATGTCCGCCCACAAAGGCTAAATGCTGACATCCTTTACTAATTAATTGTTTAGCTGCTTCTCTTCCACCTGCATCATTATCTGATGAAACACAAGGAATGGCAATATCTGAGTATGTACGGTCAATACTGACAAATGGAATTCCTGACGACAGGTAATGTTCAATTGGACTATAGGTAATAGCAACCACTCCATCAACTTTATTATGACGCAACATCTCCAGATAGTCTTGCTCTCGATTTGTACCATTTATAGAACATAAGAGTAATTTATTATTCCTCTTATAGACTTCATTTTCCACATGCATAGCAAATTCTGAAAAGAAGGGATGCCAGATACTTGGTACAATGATTGCAATCGTTTCTGTTCGATTTTTTTTCATTCCTCTAGCGTAGTAATCTGGAATGTAATTCAAAGTTTTAATCGCTTGCTCCACTTTTTTCAAGGTTACTTCTTTAATGCCTTTTTCTTTATTAATCACACGTGAAACTGTTCCAACACTAACTCCTGCTTCTAAAGCAACATCTTTCATGGTAATTGATTTTCTTTGTTCTACCATCTTATCACCTCCTTTCAATATATAGTATCATGCAAACGCTTTTTAAGCAACTATTTCTCAATCATTTTTCTCCAGATCATTTTTACCATCATGGATAAAATCACTCCAATCGACTTTTGATACCCCCTTCAATATTCATGTATAGACATCTACATAAAACAGGAAAAGACTTTGTTTGCTTTCTATCTCCTCTTTTTCATAATATATTTCCGTACAGGTGCTTCAACCATTTGAACGATTTCAAATCCTTCTTTTTGGTAAAGATTCTGAGCTCTTTGATTTGCTTCGAGGACATTTAAAGAAATACTGTCTATATCTTCATTTTCAAAGGCCAAACTAACAAATTTCCTTAAAGCCTGCCTACCTAAGCCCTGCCCCTGTTTCTGGGGGTTGATAAAGAATCTTCCAATATGAAGATTGCTGTCTTCTAGCCTGATTTTCTGGATAAGCCCGACAAACTCGTGTCCATCAAAGATTGAAAAGACTCCTTCCAAGTCTTGCAAGGCTTGAAGGGTCAGTGGAAAAGGAATCCTTGGTCCCATCCATTGTTCTTGAAAGGATTTGCCAAGGGAGTTGGACCATTGGCATACGAGCTGAGCGTTTTCTGTGCTCACCTTTTCTTCAAAACGAATTATCATCTTGACCTCACCATCTTATCTATGTCTCTCCATTATACTACTTCTCCTATTTTTTACGAATAGATAAGTATGATTGATATTTATTTTTTTCTTGTCGGGAGTATTCTCGCTTCCTTTCTTGGTTTGGTCATTGACCGTTTTCCAGAGCAATCCATTATCAGTCCAGCCAGTCACTGCGATTCCTGTCAGACTCGCTTGCGTCCCTTAGATTTGATTCCGATTCTCTCACAGGTCTTCAATCGCTTTTGCTGTCGCTACTGCAAGGTCCGCTATCCTGTCTGGTATGCCCTCTTTGAACTAGGCTTAGGACTCCTCTTTCTGCTTTACTCTTGGGAATTACTTTCCTTGAGTCAAGTCATCCTAATCACTGCTGGTTTGACCTTGGGCATCTACGACTTTCGCCATCAGGAATATCCCTTACTGGTCTGGATGACTTTCCACCTAATCCTAATAGCTTCCTCTGGCTGGAATCTGGTCATGATCTCCTTCCTCATACTTGGAATTTTGGCTCATTTTATCGATATCCGCATGGGTGCAGGGGATTTCCTTTTTTTAGCTTCTTGCGCTCTCGTCTTTAGCGCAACAGAATTGCTCATCTTGATTCAGTTTGCTTCTGCAACGGGGATTCTAGCCTTTCTCCTGCAAAAGAAAAAGGAAAGACTTCCTTTCGTGCCTTTCCTCTTACTCGCTGCTTGTGTGATTATTTTTGGTAAGCTACTGCTTGTTTGATAAAGTCCAATTTCTGCCATATGTCCTTCATGAAATTATTTCACAGTTGAATTATAAATTATTTCTTTTGTACAAAGGAATGATGTTATCAAATCGATCTGTTCTTTTATCTTCTTGATACTGATCAAAAAATTTCATTTCGACTGAAAATATTTCGCTTATAAACTGTAAACGAATACTTTGTTTAGACATTATAGTCGCTAGACTGACTAGATGATTACTCAAAACGACGTCCAGAATACTCTTTACTTTGCTTGGTTTTTTAACAAAAATTTGATCATCCAGAGGTTCTATCATTTTGTAACCTTTTTGCGCAATTTGACGATAAAAGTAAGAATGTTGCTTTGGAGTCAATAATCCTAACTTAAAAGCTCGATACTCTAAAGCCTGTATCGAAACATTCAAATCCGACTTCAATAAAATATAACTATCAGGATTGCTGACACGCTTGCCAACCCTCTCTTCAAATTTGACTAAAAACTCTTCTTTTGGCAATAAAAAACATGATGCAAAATAATTTGCTTCTTGCTCCAAACGATCGCCATCTTCATTCATATCTTTATATTTGTGTAAAAGAATATGTCCTAGCTCATGAGCTAAGTCAAAATTTCGACGTACAGATGATTTATTCGTTCCCAACACAATATAAGGTCTTCCCAATTTTGACCATGCGCTATAAGCATCAGCTTGACCATTAATTAATCGTTCCACGATATAGATGCCTGAACGTTCTAATTTATAAAGCAAATCATGATTATCTTTTGAAATACCTAATTTTTCCCTGGCATAAAGAGCCAATTCCTCAATGGATTTTCCCTTATGATAAGATTCACTCACTACATTACTTAGGTCATGAATTGTAATATTAGGTATAATTACAAAACTTTCAAAATAATCAATCAAACTATCTACCTTATGTAAATACATAGTTTGAATATCTATTGTTTTCCGTGTTGCTAGGTCTGCATTTCTAAAGGCAATTACAGAAGAATCAAATCGAATGCTCTCCTCTTCCTGTTCAAAATAAGTTAAATCAACATGAAATTGGTTGGCCAAATGCATTTTGGTTGATAATTTAGGTTTCGTTTCGTTGGACTCAAACTGCCAAATGGCTTGTTCCGTTAAATTAATTCTCTGAGCCAATTCTGCTCTACTTAAACCATTTAACAGCCGTAATTCTTTCAATACCCGACCATTAAACATTTACATACTCCTTACTACTTTTGACCTTCTTGTTTTTCTATTCTTGGAATAATTTCAAAATCTTCTGTTTCCGATAATTCTGAAAAATTAGGAATATTTTGATATTTAGCTTCTTCGAAATGGTACGAACTTGATTGAATATACTCAGACAAATCCTGAATCAAGTGTAACTGACCAGTTCGTGCATCAGGCATAACAACATCTACAGATATAATATTGTTTTCTGAGTCCGCCTCATAAGTTAAAATCATAAATTTTTCGATATTCGAATTTTTGGTAGCTTGTTCAATTTCTTGAATCATTTCATCAGAAACTAACTCCATCTGAATTGGAAAAGAATGACTATCTTCATCATTTTTGTAGGAAGAATGTTGATTAAGATAAAGTGTATTCATCCGAGCATATTCAAATAAGTAGCCACTCTTATTTTTTTGTACCAAAGGAAATTGGCTCGTAAGTCGCTTCTTACCCTTTATAATTAACAATACTTTCCCATATTTTTCTGTATTTGTTTCAAATTCTAAATATCCCCAAGTCTGTCCTGCTAATTGTAATTTATACTCAAACAAATCTGCTGATGCAAATGCATTATCAATATGATTAGGTCGCGTCCATGCATAACCATTCGACACTTTCATTGTCTCTCTTTTTTCTAGACGTTCATCTACATAATCTTTTTGCCCTTTCATCAAAGTATCTACAATTTTTTGTGCCTCAAGCGAATCAAAGAGATCCTGATTCAACATAATTCTTCCTCCTCCGAATACTTTTTAATGAATTATATCATTTTCTTAAAGAAATTACTACAATAATTAGCTTTTTCTTAAAGTTATATATTAGAGTAATTTAGCAAATGATATCTAAAACCAGCTTTTCTCCTGCAAAAGAAAAAGGAAAGACTTCCTTTTGTGCCTTTCCTCTTACTTGCTGCTTGTGTGATTATTTTTGGTAAGCTACTGCTTGTTTGATAAAGTCCTGAATCGGCTCTCCTTGGTGGAGGGCTTTTACAATTTTCGAACCGACAATAACACCATCCGATACCGCATTGAAGCGTTCTACATCAGCTTGACTAGATACGCCAAATCCTGTCAAGACTGGGATATCGGCCACTTGATGAAGTTGTGCCAAGTGCTTGTCCAAATCTGCGCGGTAATTGCCTGATTTCCCTGTCACCCCATTGATGGCAACCGCATAGACGAATCCTTCTGCCCCATCAATCAACTCTTTCTGACGCTCAAGCCCTGTCGTCAAACTAACTAGAGGAATCAAGGCGATGTCTGTATCTGCCAAAAATGGTTCTACAAAGTTGGCATGCTCATGAGGCAGGTCTGGGATAATCAAGCCCTTCACAGCTGTATCAGCCAGATCTTTGACAAAATTCTCCACACCGTACTGAAAGAGGGGGTTGAAGTAGGTCATGATGACCAGTGGAACCTCTGTTTCAATTGTTTTCAAGGTTTCAACCAAAGCCTGGGTAGAGGTCCCGTGGGCTAAACTGCGCAGGCCAGCTTCTTCGATAACAGGTCCATCTGCAACAGGATCTGAAAAGGGAATGCCCACTTCAATTGCAGAGACACCTAAATCTTCTAAAAAGTGAATTGTTTCCCCAAGTCCATCCAAACCTTTCTCATGGTCTCCAGCCATGATATAGGGAACGAAAATTCCTTTTCCAGCTGCTTTTATAGCGTTTAATTTTTCTGTTAGTGTCTTAGGCATGAGCTTCTCCCTTCTTTGCTGCATCTGCTTCCAAGCGGTCCTTGACTTGAACCACATCCTTGTCCCCACGACCTGATAGACAGACAATCATAGACTTGTCTGGTCCAAGTTCTTTGGCCAATTTCACCGCAAAGGCGATAGCATGACTCGATTCCAAGGCTGGGATAATCCCTTCCACACGAGACAAGAGTTGGAATCCTTCCAAGGCTTCTTCGTCTGTTACAGGGACATAGCTGGCACGTTTAATATCGTGGTAGTGAGAATGCTCTGGACCGATACCAGGATAGTCCAAACCTGCTGAGATAGAGAAGGCTTCAAGAATTTGACCATGGGCATCTTGGAGCACATCCATGAGGGAACCGTGAAGGACACCTGGACGACCCTTGGTCAAGGTAGCTGCGTGGTGCTCTGTATCCACACCAAGTCCAGCCGCTTCAGCTCCATACATAGCTACAGACTCATCTTCTACAAAGGGATGGAAGAGCCCAATAGCATTAGATCCACCACCAACACAGGCTACTAGGGCATCGGGCAGATTTTGACCTGTCATATCGCGATACTGTTGTTTAGCTTCGCGACCGATGACACTTTGGAAGTCACGAACGATTTCTGGAAATGGATGAGGCCCCAAGGCAGAACCAAGGATATAGTGGGTATCGTCGATATTAGCCACCCATGAACGAAGGGCTGCATTGACCGCATCCTTGAGCACGCGCGAACCATCTGTTACAGCCTCGACCTTGGCTCCCAAAAGCTCCATGCGGAAGACATTGAGGGCTTGGCGTTTGACATCTTCCTCACCCATGTAGATGGTACATTCCATGTTAAAGAGGGCCGCAGCAGTTGCAGTTGCCACACCGTGCTGACCAGCACCCGTTTCTGCGATAATTTTCTTTTTACCCATGCGTTTGGCAAGCCAAACTTGTCCTAAGGCATTGTTAATCTTGTGGGCTCCTGTATGGTTAAGGTCTTCCCGTTTGAGATAAATCTTGGCTCCGCCGATATGCTGGGTCAAGTTTTTTGCGTAATAAAGAGGAGTTTCACGTCCTACGTACTGGCGCAAAAGCTGGTTTAATTCCTCTTGGAAACTTGGGTCTGCCTGACTTTCACGGTAGGCCTTCTCCAACTCCAAAACTGCTGTCATCAATATTTCTGGGACAAAACGTCCGCCGAATTTTCCGTAAAATCCATCTTTATTTGGTTCCTGATATGCCATGCTTTACCCTCTCTATAAATCTTCTAATCTTTTCATGATCTTTTTGTCCATCTGTCTCCACTCCGCTTGATACATCTACTGCATAGGGAGTAAAGTGTTGAATTGCTTTTACTACATTGTCTTCATTAAGCCCACCTGCGATAAAGAAAGACTGAGTTAATCCAGTCGTATCCAGTTGAGCCCAGTCAAAGGTCTGGCCACTTCCTGCCACAGGGGCATCAAAGAGTAGATAATCTGCCTGAGAATTGGGGACATGCCCATTTCCATCTACCTGCACAGCCTGAATACTGGCACAAGGCAAATTCTCAAATAAATCATCTGCCACCTGACCGTGAACTTGAACCAAGTCCAAGCCAACTTTGTCAATCGCTTCTAGCAGTTCTGCCCGACTTGGTGAAACAAATACACCAACCTTTTTCACATCCGCAGGAATAAGCTTTGCCAGCACAGCTGCCTCTTCTAAAGTCACCTGTCTTTTACTAGGTGCAAAGACAAAACCGATATAATCGGCTCCTGCTGAAACGGCTGTTTCCACCGCTTCTTTGGTCGATAGTCCACAAATTTTAACCTTTGTCAATCTGCAACTCCTTGGTTCTCTGGGCTACATCTTCTGCCTGCATGAGAGCTGTCCCTACTAAAATTCCGTTAAAGTATGGCGCTAGTCGTTCCGCATCCTGCCCTGTGAAAATAGCAGATTCAGAAATGTAATAACGTCCTTCCTTAAAGTGTTGGGACAAGTCTACACTGGTCTGCAAGTCGACTTCAAAGGTAGTCAAATTGCGATTATTGACCCCGATAATCTGGGCACCAAGTCTGTGAGCCACTTCTAGTTCAGCTAGATTGTGGGTTTCCACTAAGACTTCCAGACCAAGTTCCGTCGCGTAGTCATAAAGTTCCTTAAGACGTTCTTCTGACAAGGCTGCCACAATGAGCAAGATGACTGTCGCACCTGCATTGCGAGCGCGGATGATTTGCTTTTCATCGATGATAAAGTCCTTGTTGAGCGTCGGAATGTTTACCTGACTGGAAATCTCCCTTAGATAATCCAAATGACCTTTAAAGAAAACCTCATCTGTCAAAACAGAAATCATCACTGCACCATTTGCTTCATAAGTCTGGGCCTGTTGCACAATATCCACATCGAGATTGATATCTCCCAAACTAGGGCTAGCTTTCTTGACCTCAGCGATTACCTGCAAGCGGTCCTGATGATTCTTCAAAAATTCTGCCAAGCGATAGGTCTGGCGCAGAGGCTGGATTTGCTCCAGCTTCATCTGCTCCACCTCACGCGCCTTCTGCTCTAAGATTCGTGCTAAAAATTCCTGACTCATTTTTGGTACTCCTGTAACAGTCTGAGTTTTTCAAGGGCCTTGCCTCTAGCAATCACTTGACGGGCCAAGGCAACTCCTTCCTTGATGCTATCAATCTTACCATTAGCATAGAAACCAAGACCAGCATTCAAGACTGTCGTTTCCAAGAATGGACTTGCTTCGTTTTTCAGAACGCTGAGCAAAATTTCTGCATTTTCCTGAGCATTCCCACCACGAATATCTTCCATAGCATAGCCTTCCATTCCCAAATCCTCTGGAGTAAAGCTTGACAAACTGATTTCGCCATTTTCAAGAAGTGCAATCTTGGTTGTTCCGTTCAAGCCAGCTTCATCCAACCCTTCTGGTCCAGCAACCACGATGGCACGTTTGCGACCCATATTTTTCAAAACCTGAGCTGTACTTTCTAGGAGTTCTGGACGACTAATTCCAAGAAGCTGTGTTTCTAAAGCCATTGGATGAATCAGTGGACCAGTCAAATTCATAATCGTTGGAATTCCCAATTCCAAACGAGCTGGCATGATGTATTTCATAGCTGGGTGCATATTTTTAGCGAAGAGAAAGACGATTCCAGTTTTATCAAAGACCTTACCTAGTTCAGCTGGTTTGAGGTCAAGATTGATTCCCAAGGCTTCGAGGACATCTGCGGAGCCAGATTTAGAAGAAATCGAGCGGTTACCATGCTTGGCCATGTGAATACCGCCACCAGCCAAGACAAAGGCTGCAGTTGTGGAAATATTAAAACTGAAAGACTTGTCCCCACCTGTACCACAGTTGTCCATGGCATCATGAATCTCAGTTGGAATATGCTGGGCATGTCCTCTCATGACTTGGGCAATGGCTGTGCGTTCTTCAGGTGTTTCCCCCTTCATCTTAAGAGCTAAGAGGAGAGAAGCAATCTGCGCTTCAGTTACACGCCCAGTTACGATACGCTCAATGACATCCATCATTTCCACACCTGATAAATTTTCAAATTTTGCTAGTTTTTCAATAATCTCTTTCATCCTAGTTTCCTCACTTTACAACCTTCTCGATAAAATTCCGAATAGAAGACAAGCCGTCTGGCGTTCCAATGCTCTCTGGATGGTACTGGAAGCCATAAATCGGTAGGTTTTTATGTTGAATCCCCATGATGGCTTGGTCATCAGTCGAACGAGCTGTCACTTCAAAGTCTTCTGGCATTTCCTCAATCAAAATACTGTGATAACGCATGACCGCACGGCCATCCTCAATACCTTGATACAAAACAGATGGCGCTTCAAAGTTGATATTGCTCTGTTTCCCATGCATGACTTTTGGAGCCAAACCTAGCTTACCACCAAAGACTTCTGCAATGGCTTGGTGACCCAAACAAATCCCTAGAATCGGCTTCTTGCCTGCAAAATCACAAATCATGTCTTCCATCTTTCCAGCATCAACTGGCCAACCAGGACCAGGAGAAAAGACCAGACCATCTGCTTTTTCAGCTTCTTCATACAGCTTGGAATCATCATTTCTCAGAACCTGAACTTCTGCAAAATTCCCAATGTATTGGGCCAAGTTATAGGTAAAAGAATCATAGTTGTCAATCAATAAAATCATGGTCTTAGTTCTCCAATTCTAGTCATAGATTTTGCTTTGTTAATGGTTTCTTGGTATTCGTTTTGGGCGATAGAGTCGTAGACAATCCCTGCCCCAGCCTGCACATAGGCTCTTTGATTTTTGAGAATCATGGTTCGGATGGCAATGGCCAAATCCATATCACCCGTCGCAGACAAGTAGCCGATTGCTCCCGCGTATACGCCCCGTTTTTCTGTTTCCAGTTCATAGATGCGTCTCATAGCTCGAATCTTTGGTGCTCCAGAAACTGTTCCAGCAGGAAGTGTTGATTTCAAGGCATCCATAGCAGTGAGTTCTGGAAGCAAACGTCCCTTGACCACGCTGGTCAAATGCATAACATAGCGGAAGAGCTCCACCTTCATATACTTAGTAACTTGGACACTGGCCGTTTCAGAGATGCGGCCAATATCGTTACGCCCCAAGTCTACCAACATTCGATGTTCTGCTGTTTCCTTCTCATCAGAGAGGAGGTCAGTCGCCAAGGTCTTGTCTTCTTCATCCGTAGCCCCTCTTGGTCGCGTCCCTGCAATCGGATTGGTTGTCACGATGCCATTTTTGACAGAAACTAAACTTTCTGGACTAGCTCCGATGATTTGATAATCCCCAAAATCATAGAAATAAAGGTAATTAGAAGGATTAGTCACGCGGAGATTTCTGTAGAAGTCAAATGGATTTCCAGTAACTTCTGCTGAGAAACGCTGGCTGAGTACACATTGGAACATATCTCCGTTACGAATCAAGTCACGAGCTGTTTCTACCATTCCCTCAAACTTATGTGGAGCGATATGCGGTTTGAAGTCTAACGGAGATAGATCCAAGTCTTCAAATTCATTTGGAGCAGGAATGCGTAATTCCTCAAGCACTTGGTTCAAGGATTTTTCCAAGGCCTCTTGACTGCGCTCACTATAGAGAGCATCCTCGATGACATGAATTTTTTCCTTCTTGTGGTCAAAGACAATGTAACTCTCATAGACGAAGAAATGCATGTCTGGCGTTCCAATTGTATCTTCAGGAATTTGACCAATTTCTTCATAAAGCGAAATCATATCGTAACCAACAAAACCAATAGCTCCACCACCAAAAGGGAGCTCTGAATGGTGCTGGCTCTTATGAGTCACTTCATAAAGGAAATCCAAGGGATCCTGATCAATCATTTTCCCATTTTGGTAAAGAACTCCATTTTCAAACTTAATCTCAAAAACAGGATTATAGGCTAAGATAGAAAAACGAGCTGTTTCCTTGTCTCTCGGAATACTCTCTAAGATAACCTTGTGTTGTCCCTTTAAGCGCATATAAGCTAAGATTGGTGATAAGACATCTCCATGAATGATTCGTTCCATTGTAATTTCCCTTTCAGTTCTACTTCTAGTCCGTGGCGACTGTATGAAAAATCCCCACGCAAAATAACTTGCGTGAGGACGAAATTCGCGGTGCCACCTCAATTATAGGATTTCTCCTATCTCTCATTCCTGTCTTAGAAAGATTCTGTAACAGGCTGTGCGATAAAGGGCACTCCCTTGAGAATGATGTTTTCTTCTCTCGTTTCAGATGGACCCAACCTTACAGTTTTCTCTGCTTGTTTTCAGCAACCACAAGCTCTCTGTGAGAGAAAGGACTGTAATTTTTCCATCTTTTATTTTTTAGCTTCTAGGTAGTCTGCAATCGCAGCTACGTCCTTGTCTCCACGACCAGAGACATTGATGAAGAGATGTTCATCTCGGTACACCTTTATACTCTTCAAACCGCGTCAACTTCACCTTGCCGTAGGTA
>NZ_VMMR01000053.1:17557-73292 GCF_013277285.1 Streptococcus sp. 339
ATTTTCATTGAGTATTACTAGCTTTTTTCGTATTAGTCCGGCCTTTTTGTTTGCTTTTAGTAGTAGGCAAGGAGCTGTAGATAGAACTCAAGTTCATCAAAGCGACTTAAGGCCCTAATAAAAGATAAACAAAATGACGGATAGAAAAAAGCCCACACACGGAATCTACTTCCATGTGAGGGCGTTGGTAACGCGGTGCCACCTCAATTATAAAGGAACTATCTCCTTTACATCTCTGCCTTGTCTAACAACAAGCTGCACTGTAAGGTGTGCGCACCGAATTTTCATTGTTTCAAATTCATTTTCAAAATCAGCCCACTTTCACTACTTCCAACCACCTATTCACAACCACCACAGGCTCCCTGAAGATCAAAAATAGTTACTTTTCTGATTTGTTGAACTTATTTTAATACTTTGTTTTTTCTTTGTCAAGACTTTTTTACGATTTTTTTGAAAATATCATTCGAATGTGACCATGTCTTCCTTAGATCGAACATGAACATGTCCCACTTGTTAGAAATTGGATCCAACTCAATAGAAACTGAATGGAGGCTAAACAGAACTTATTTTAGAACACTCCATCTTTTCCACTAGGATTTTCAAGAATTAAACAATACTAGAAACTCTGTCTCCTAACAAATTTAGGAGAAACTTCAACAGATGTGACACTTTCCCCTTTAATAATTGCTAAAACACCTTCTATCATTTCTTTAGCCAATTTAACATAATTGGGAGCAATTGTAGACAAAGCTGGAGTATAATACTGAGAAATAGGAATATTATCAAATCCAATGATAGAAATATCATCTGGAATAAGAATTCCTTTCTCATAGCACGCACGAATCAAGCCCTGAACCTTTTCATCTCCTGAAACAAAAATAATGTCCGGATAATTTTGGGTAGTCAAGTGCTGCATTGCATAAGAATAAACTGAATCAATTGTAGATAAGCCATAAATGACTTTTAAATCCATAAAGTAATTTTTATCATTCAAAAAAGAACGCACACCTCTTTCACGATCCTTATTAACATGGGATTCTCCCCCCATAAGCAACCACATATTTTTAAATTTTTCTTCAGTTACAGCTTTCATCATATCATAAGTAGCTTGAAAATTATTATTAGATACATAGACTACTCCAGACGTTTGAGATTCACCGAAAACAAGAAAAGGCATATGGTTCTTCTTTAAAAACTGAATTCTGATATCATCTACACTTTCATAAAAAACAATAACACCATCTACTAGGCTACCTGTGCTTGATATAATTGAATTACTAATTGTATCCTCCTCTCCAAAATACTCAACTATAGCATTAACACCAAATTCTTTACACGTCCGTAACACTTTATCTAACAGCGTATGAAACCAAATTAAAGGAAAAGAGTCGATTTTTTTTACAGAAATCAATATATTTATAGCTTCTTTTTTAGTTAAATTTTTTGCATACGCATTTGGAATATACGACAATTCCTCTATAACTTTTTGAATCGCTTGATAAGTTTCTTCTTTAACATTTACTCCACCATTAATAACTCGTGAAACTGTTTTTGGAGAAAAACCTGATAAACGTGCAATATCATAAATAGTTACCTTTTTCCCATTTATATTTTTCATTTCAGTCCTCCATTACGAACATTCTAATATTACTATACAATATTTAATTTTTTTTAACAAGAGAATTTAGTAAATTATTTAAGATCCACAAATTCACAAAATTAATTTTACAAATATTCTTCCCCTTCAAAAAAGTTTAAATTGCATTTCACACCTTTATTTTTAAGAATGTTTCCAACTTCACGACAAATAAATTCATATGAGAAAAAACTACCATAAAATTGTAGATTAACTTTTTCAGTAAAATGTGTAGGATTTATAAAAACATATAATAGCCTGTCAATGTAACATTTTAACATAGGGTTAATTTTTTCTTTAAAGATAACATTTGTTATCAACTCATCAGGAGGTAAATGAAAGGCAAACACCATTTCACAAATATCATAAAAAGAAATAAATTTGTATACTTGTATCAAACAATTATTATCAAAATATTCTATTTTACCTAAATCAAAATTGATTTTATAATCTTTCATAAAAACCTCTGAGCAAAAATCTACTCAAAAATTAGATGATTAAAACATCTAAAAAACAAAAGGACAAAAACATCTGTCCCTTTGTTTACTAAATTTCAGCTAATTTCCTCAACATAAATCACACCAACAATATTAGCAATTTCTTCCATTAGTTTAAGGTGCTCAAATCTACCTGATAATTCCAGAGTAATAAATGACGCGATTTTTTTGTCTGGAACATCAAAGTATTCAATTCTGTCAGAATTAACATCTCCAAATGCAGTTCTAGAATCAGTCATTCTAATGCCATTTTCTGCACAATAAACCAATACACGATTATAGGCTTCTGTAGATTTAACCACTATATACAATTCAATCATTTTAGAACGATTTCGTAGATATTTTTTTAGTGGTTGGAACATGGATATCACACCCCAAACAGAAATGGCTACTAAAAGAGCTCCCTCATAAAAACCTACTCCAATAGCTAATCCAATTCCAGCTGAAGCCCATATTCCGGCTGCAGTTGTTAAACCAGTTATTTTCTTTTTATCTGTAATAAGTATTGTTCCAGCCCCAAGAAAACCAACACCTGATATAACCTGCGCACCTAAGCGTGTAGGATCTCCTGTACCAAATTTATAAGATACGTATTCATTCGTCATCATAATTAAACATGCAGCCAGACAAACAATACTATGTGTACGAATACCTGCTGGTTGAGATTTACTTCCTCTCTCTAAACCAATTACACCACCAATAACTACTGATAAAACAATCCTGACAACTATTTCAATATGTGATAACCCAAGACTAATGGCTGTCATGATTATTTCCTTACTTTACGCCCCGGTCTTTGTGTGAAGTATAATACAGTTCCAGAAACAATCATCAGAACAATTGTATAAACAAATACCAGAGCTTGTGCATTAGATGTTGCTGTTTCATCACCTGCAGATCGAATCGTAATACCTAATGGTTGAGCTAGGGGATGGTAAAGGAATACAGATAAGTCGAAGTCAGTTAATAAAGAGTTAAAGTTTAAAGCAATAACAGAGAGAACAACCGGTAAAATAAATGGAATGATAACCTTCATCATAGTATAAAAAGGTGAAGCACCCATACTTCTTGCTGCATCTTCCATCTCATCATCAACACTAAATAAAATAGCACGTACCATTCTATAAGAAAATGGGATTTTTACAACTATATATGCAATAAGTAGAATTACCAAACTACCTACCAAAATCTGATTCAAGACAAGAAATTGTGGCTGATTAAAAGTAAATAATAAACTTACTGCTAAAAGTGTACTTGGTAGTAACCAAGGAAGTAGAGCACCATATTCAAATAAGAAATCAAAACGAGATTTATGTTTTCTGACAACACGAGCAAATACAACTGCGAGAATTGTTGCTGTTGTCGCAGCAATAATAGAATAAATAAAGCTGACCAAGAATGGAGAGAATGCCGCACTATTACTAAAGAATAAGCGATAATTTTCTAAAGTAAAGTTTGATAATGTTAAGTTACCTGTTTGAATTGCAACTGGATCTGTAAATGAGTATAATACTATAAAAATTAGTGGAAGCATGAAAACTGTGAACAATCCATATGCTACAATGTGAGCAATGATATTCCAAGGCTTAGACGCAATTTTTTGTTTTTTAAGAGGCGCTTTAGTCTTAGAGATAGAAATATAATTTCCACCTTTTTCTATCTTATTCATGATAGTAAGCAAAATTGTAGTTGCAATACCTAAAATAATTGCAAGTAAGGCAGCTAAATCACGAGAATTCCCCATCCCTGCAAATGTAATAATCATTGGATTTATAGTTTGAAATTCTTTACCACCAACAATCATGGGTGCTGCTACTGCAGATAAACCACTAAGAAAAACCATAATAGTAAGTGCAAATAGAGTTGGAATTAAGGTTGGTAACACTACTTTTCGGAAAACAGTAAATGGTTTTGCTCCCATATTTCGAGCAGCCTCAATAGTGTGATAGTCAACGCTTCGAATTGTATTTGTTAAAAACAATGTATGATTAGCCGTTCCTGAAAATGTCATAATGAATAAGACTGCACCATACCCAATAAACCAGTTAGGGTCTAAAGAAGGGATAATATTTTGTAAAAATTTTGTAATCAATCCATATGGACCATAGACAAATTTATATCCAGTCGCTAAAACCACTCCTCCATAAATTAAAGAAGTCATATAACCTAATTTTAAAATTTTAGCACCTTTAATATCAAAGTACTCTGTAAATAGAACACAAAGAATACCTACGATATTAACTGTAATAATGAGTGAAAATGCTAACTTAAAACTGTTCATAATACTCTGAAGTGCTCTCTGAGATTTTAGAACACGATGTACAGCATCAAGGGAAAATTGTCCTCCTTTTACAAATACATTCACTACTAGATCAAAGTTTGGATAAATAATAAATGTTACTAAGAACCAGATTAACCCTAAACGAATAAGCCAATCTTTTAAATTTAATTTATGACGCATACTGCACCTCCTTAAAATTGCAGAACGTCTGATGGTGTGATAAATAATTCCACACTTTCTCCGACAGATCTAATAGCAGCCTGACTATCAATACTTGTTACATTAAGAATCTGACTTTCAGAAACTTTTATTGTATAGTGAATTGTAACTCCAGAAAACTCAACATCAATAATTGTCCCTTTTAGAATAAAATCTTGTTCAGTTTCACGATTGAATCGAACTTTCTCTAATCGAATGTATCCTTTTTTATCCTCTAAGAAAACGCTTGTATTTTTCAATAATACTTCGTGGACTGTTTCATCGGTCAAAACATTAATATCTCCAATAAAATCACATACAAATTCAGTTTGAGAATTATGATAAATTTCTACTGGTGTACCGACCTGTTCGATGTATCCATTGTTAAAGACTGCAATTCTATCAGATAAAGTCAAGGCTTCCTCTTGATCATGAGTAACATATAAAGTAGTAATACCTAACTCTTTTTGAAGTCTTTTCAACTCTTTTCTCAAATCTACACGTAATTTTGCGTCAAGGTTTGACAATGGTTCATCTAGACAAAGAATTTTAGGTTCAAGAACCAGAGCACGAGCCAATGCTACCCTTTGTTGTTGACCCCCAGATAATTCTGATACATTACGCTGTAACTGTTGATCAGAGATCTTAATTTTTGCTGCTACTGCTGATACTTTAGCTTTAATAACATCTGGAGCTACCTTCTTAACTTTTAAACCAAATGCAATATTATCAAAAACAGTCATAGTTGGAAATAGCGCATAAGATTGAAATACAATACCAATTCCACGCTTTTCAGGTTCCAAATGAGTGACATTTGTTCCATTAACTTCAATACTTCCTGATGATGGATCTAGAAAACCTACCAATGCTCTCAAAGTAGTTGATTTACCACATCCTGAAGGTCCAAGAAATGTAAAGAATTCCCCTTCATGTATATCTAAATTTAGATTATCAATTGCAACAAAATCACCATATTTAATTTGAATATTATCAAATTTAATCATCTCACTAACTCCCTCTATTACTAAACCAAAAGCCTCTCTTTATTTCTTCCATAAATTTAGAAATAATAGAGAGACTTGGACATAAAAAATAACTCTTATTTCTTATTTTACGTATTCTAATTCAGCTTTTTCTACCCATTCATCCAAATGCTTTCCAACAGCTTCCCAGTCAATATTTTGTGGTTTCACTTGATCAACAAATTTTTTCGTATCTTCAGGTAACTCTTTTAGGGCATCTTTATTGGCAGGAATAGATCCAAATTTTTTACTATATTCTACTTGAATTTCTGTTTGACCAAACCAATCAATAAATTCTTTAGCTAACGCTTGTTTTTTACTAGTGCTTAAAACCATAGTTTGTTCAGTTACAAATGGTACACCAATCTCAGGAGTCATAACTTTGAATTCAACATTTTGTTCTTTTTGTCCGATTAACGCTCCAGAACCCCAGATCATACCGTATTGAATTGGGCTTTCTTTATCTAACGCTTTAACAACTGAGCTTTCACCTTTTTGAAGAGTATAGGCATTTGCAAAGTATTCTTTTGCAACTTCCCAGCCCTTTTCCGATACTCCTAAATCACCTTTTTCATCAAGATAACGAACTAAGATACTTGCTAGAATTGCCCGTCCTGTACCACCTTGAAGACCATAAATTGAATATTTACCTTTATACTTACTACCTAATTCAGTCCAATCTTTAGGCATTTCTTTTACATCAGGCGCCCCAATTAAAACTAATGGTTGAACAATCACAGGATTATAATAATTATCTTTATCTGATAAAGATTGATCAATCTTATCTAACCATTTAGGCTTGTACTGTACTAGTAATTTTTGATCTCTAATTTTATTTGAATCAACAGCACCAATTCCAAATACCATATCTGCAACTGCATTATTCTTCTCAGCAATAACACGGTCTGCTAATTGAGCGCCAGCGATATCAACCATTTTTATATTAAAACCAGCTTCTTTTGCTTTAGCAGTTAACCAATCACCACGACCATTTGAGACTGAGTTCGAATAGATTACTAATTCTTGACTTTTATCAGCTTTTTCTTCAGATGAAGAAGCAGTCGTAGAATTTGAACCTCCAGAGCAAGCAGCAAGTGTAGTAAGAGCAACTCCCGTTGCAAGTACAGTAGACCAAACTTTCATTTTTTTCATGATAAGTTCTCCTTTTTTATTATTTTATTTAAATTTTTCGTGATATGGAACAAATTGTCTCATATCTTCAAATACAGTATAGTCAATACGGTTTACAGTAATAGTTGAAATCTTCTCTAATAAAATTTCAGTTAATTCTGCTCTGACTTTAGTAAACTCTTCTTCCTCCTCTTCAGTTAGAGGAATCCGAAGATACCCAATTGAAATATGGAATTGATATCTATCATGATTAGGGAAACAAACACCTGCTTTTTCTGAGACATAAGTACGAATTTCTTCTAATCTCTTTGCAGAAGCTTCATCTGCAGGTTCAACTAGTATGTTTTGTTTTCCCATTTCAGTTATACGCATATGAATTTCTTCATCCAACAATGGAAAAATTTCAAGTTGTTTAGCAAAGTAATCATGTATTTCCTGTAAAGGTGTATCTAGAGGAAGATTACTGCTCCAAAACTCCGTTTCACGATTTTCATGGCACAACAATTCAATTACAGTCATGTGAATAGAATTCCTTGGAGTTAAAGTAAACTTATCGATAAATGGTAATTCTCTATAACGTGATTGAATAATATCAACAACTTCCATCAAATCTTGTTTAGTATAAAGATTTGCTACAACTGTATTCCCAGGGAAATGATTAAATTCCCCATTCTCTTTGAACTTAATTTTTGTTAAGTTTTTCATATAAAGACCTTCTTTTTTATATTTGACATCGGTGTCAACGTATTTACATTATACAATGAAACCGTTTCCTTTGTCAAGCGCTGTCAAACTTTTTTTTAATTTATCTTTCATTAAATATGCATTTCATTAAAATGTTAAGTAATTTTTTCAAAATACAGCACTCATATAGACAGTATCATCAATTATAGCCATTGGGATTTTTTGATTGCCAATTCCATGTATCTCTACACATGTCTTCAATCGATTTTGTTGTCCTCCAATTTAATTCCTTATATGCTTTGTCTGCATTTGCATAACAAGTTGCAACGTCTCCTGAACGTCTTGGAACTATTTTATAAGGAATAGGGATCTTATTAACACTTTCAAATGTATTTACAAGTTGTAATACACTAGTGCCTTCTCCCGAGCCTAGGTTATAGATATAAACATCTGTTTTTTCAGATACTTTTTCTAAAGCTTTTATATGTCCTATTGCTAAATCTACTACATGGATATAATCACGCACACCAGTACCATCAAGCGTATCATAATCATTTCCGAACACACTTAGCTCTGACAGCTTACCTACCGCTACTTGTGCAATATAAGGCATCAAGTTGTTAGGAATTCCTGAGGGATCTTCCCCAATAAGCCCAGACTCATGAGCACCAATTGGATTGAAATAACGAAGCAACGCAATACTCCATTCTGAATCTGCCACATGAACATCTTTTAAAATTTGCTCAAGCATCACTTTCGTATACCCATAAGGATTTGTCGCACTTGTTTGCATCGTCTCAATTAGAGGTGACTGATTGTTAATTCCATATACAGTCGCACTTGAAGAAAAGACAATCTTTTTAACATTAAATTCTGACATCACTTCAACAAGTGCCAATGTACTCATAATATTATTTTTGTAGTACATCACAGGCTTTTGCACGGATTCTCCGACAGCTTTATAACCTGCAAAATGAATTGCAGCATCAATCGATTCTTGTTCAAATACCTTTCTCAATGCTTGTTTATCACAAACATCTAATTCGTAAAACACAGGACGTATTCCTGTAATTGCTTCAATACGGTCTAGCACCAAGATGCTAGAATTCGAAAGGTTGTCGACAATGATAACTTCCTTTCCTAAATTTAGTAATTCTACTACGGTATGGCTACCAATATAACCAGCTCCGCCTGTTACCAATATTGCCATTTGGGTTTCCTCCTAATTAATTCCAACCGACTTAACAAATCTCATAAACGCTTCATGTCCAGATGAAGTATTCTTATAAACACCTGCATCTTCTAGGACTCTCGCAAATGCTTGTCCTACTTCGTGTTGAACTACGCTATTAACCTCTTCTTTTTTAATGTTAGGATATTTTTCTTTCAATTGGTCGGCCCATTCTAAATGATAATCCGCAATTGCGTTTTCCTCTCCTAAAAGATATTTTCCAACTTCTTCTAACTCTGGTTTCAAACGAGGTGGTAATATCGCAAGTCCCATCACTTCGATTAATCCGATATTTTCCTTTTTAATATGTTGTACATCTTGATGAGGATGGAAAACACCATCTGGGTATTGTTCAGTAGTATGATTATCTCTTAGAACAATATCTAATTCATATCTCCCATCCACTTTACGAGCAATAGGAGTCACCGTATGGTGTGGGACATCTTCAGTCATAGCAATGATGTCTACTTCTAAATCTGAATATTCTCTCCACTTATTTAGAATTTTAGTAGCTAAATCTAACAAGCGATTTTTATTTTCACTTTGTAACCTAATTACTGACATTGGCCATTTTACAATACCAGCATTAATATCCTCAAAGTCTTTAAAACGAAATTCACTCTCAAATTTTGCTTTTTCCATTGGGAAAATATGTTTCCCTCCCTGATAGTGGTTATGACTAAGAATGGAGCCTCCTGAGATAGGAAGATCAGAATTTGAACCAGCAAAATATCCTGGCAAAATATCAACAATCTCCAATAATTGTTCAAATGTTTTAGAGGTAATAGCCATTGGTACATGTTGACTATTCAAAAATATTGCATGCTCATTAAAGTATGAGTAGGGAGAATACTGGAATCCCCATACTTCGTCACCAAGTTTCAACCGAATAATTCTATGATTCGAACGTGCTGGATAATTTATTCGCCCCTGATATCCTTCATTTTCCATACATAGTAAACATTTGGGATAATTAGTTGCTTTTACTAATTTTTCAGCAGCAATTGTTTTTGGATCTTTTTCGGGTTTTGACAAATTTATCGTAATCTCTAGCTCTCCATATTTAGTTGATGCTCTAAACTCAATATTCTTAGCAATAGCAGAAGTTTTAATATAATCACTATCTTTACTTAACTTATAAAATTCTTCAACTGCTTCTTGAGGTGATATATCATATGAACTCCAAAAAATATCATTTAATCGACTAGGTAAAGGAACTATGAAATTCATTAACTCTGCTCCTAAACATTCCTTTTCCTCAATTAAATCTTTAATTTTACCGTTTTTTAAGGCGATTTCCACTAAGCAATCTTTTATTTGTTTCAGGTCATTTTCATCGGAAATACGATCAGTTCCCTCCTCACCTATTAACGCTAGTACTCTATTTTTCACATATATTTTGTCAATTTCATTATACATTCCGTATTCAATTACTCTATCAACAAAATTATCAATAATTGTTTTCATATATTTTTCTTTCTAATTTATGTTCCCATATTTTCTATACATTATCCATTTATAAATTGCTTGCGTAGTATGAGCAATTTTATCAAGGTGATGAATAATATCTAAAGCACCAATTACTTCAGAAACGTTCCCATCATCTTCAAATATGTAATTCATTATTTTCTTTTCAATATTTATACTAAGCTCTTCTATCTCATTCTGTTTTTGTATAACAACCATATCTAAACATCCAGATTGTTCCTCTCTATAACAAGATATAGCCCTATTCATATGCAGTCCGATAACTTCATGAAGTATTTTTATTTCTGAAATAATTTTCTTCAAATTTTCATTATTTTGAATAATCTGTAGATTTTTTAAAATTTCAACAATTCTATCCCCAATACGTTCAATGTCAGTTGATATTTTTATTACACTAATAATTCTTCTTAAGTCATATGAAACAGGATGTTGTAAACAAATTAACTCAAATCCTTTTTTATCAATATTTAGAACTGACTCATTTATGATTAAATCTTCTTTAATCAATTCTACTCGTTCTTCATTTGATAAATATTCAAATAACTTCTCGTATTTATCAAGCACAGATACCCAAATAGTCTCTAAATTATTTGATAATTCTATAATTTCATTTTCTAAATATAACCTTAACATTTAGGTACCTCTTCTTAACAAAGTTCAATAGTAACAATTAATATTTTAAACAATATATCAAACATCAATAACTAGAATACTTGCATCATCCTTCTTTCCATAGATTGGATCAATAGCAGAAGAATTAAATCTCATCTTAATTAACTCTTCAAAAGTCTTATTTTGATTATTTTGATAGAATTCATAAAAGCCATCGCTCATTAAAACAATTTGTTCACTAGTAACATCTATTTGATTAATAATAGCATGGTCTAAAAATCTCTCATCCAACGAACCTATCCAGTACCCACTCGGTTGATTAGATAATTTTCTGATTTTTTGTAAAATAATTTTTTTATTTAAAGCACTATTTGTACCAATTGAATCTTTTATCTCATTTTTTCCTTTTTCAAATAAGTTATCTACTCTATGATCAGTTATTTCCATTTCGTTTACTAACATGACGCAGTCACCTAGCATCATATACTCCAACTTTTTTTCTGAAAGTTTAGCAAATATAAAAGCAAATGTTGGTAAGCGATAATACTCTGTTAATTCATATGAGTTTAAACCGATTTCATCTTTAACCTCTAGTAAAGCAGTTTCAAATATTTGTTTAAGAGTTTTTGATTCTTTACAATTAACCGACAAACTTTCTGATAAAATATGTACAACTTCTGAGACTGAATAACCTATCTCCTCTTTAGAATTATATAAATCTGTAGCTCCATCGATAATCCAAAAATACTGATTTTGTGAACCTACAGTATCCTCATTTTCTACAGAACTTCCTTGTATCGAACAAATTTTATTTATCTTTACCATAATACTTCAACCCTTTTAGTGTCAAAAGTAAACCAATTCCTGTCACTGTTAAGAATAGTTCCATAATCTTGTTCGAACCAGTCTTTGGTAATTTTTGTTTTACATCTACTATTTCTTTAGATTTATTAATATGATTTTCAGTTTCTCTGCCATCTCCAACTATTTTATAGTTTACTTCTTCTGTCTTATTATCTTGTTTATTGTCGATCTTGTCATTCATTTGTCTATTATCTTTACTTGAGTTAAACTCTCCGTTCTTCTGGTTACTATCAATTACATTATTTGAATTAGATTGTTTTTCCTCTTTGTTTTTTTCTTTTTCGTTTTTATCACTTAAATTATTTGTTACAATTTTGTAAAGCCCATTCTCCGTTACAATATTGAAATTACCATCGCTATCACGTATAACAGGTTCTTTCTCATTTGCATTAGATTTGATGAATGATATATACTTACCGGATAAATTATAAAATTGGTTATTTAAAACGGTTATTTTACCCTTTGAATCCTCAATAACAATTCCTTCTTTACCACCGAATATACTATTCTCTGAGACTACTAAATTATCACTAACTCGTAATAATTCAATATTTGGTTGTTCTGTTTCCTTAGAATTATTATTAATTACATTTTTTGTTACAGTAATATCTGATACTTTTCCTAAATATTCTGCACTATCTTTTGCAACTCGTATCGCTTTTGTTTTAGGATCGGCAATATTAAATATATTTTCGGCGATAACCACCTGTTTATTTAAATCTAATAGGTCTTTAGTGTTTTTATAGCTATAAGCATTTACTAAAGCTGCTCCGCTTTCTCGATAATGTACACTCTCTCCTTTAACTTTCTTATCAAAGCGATTTCCTTTGATTAATACATCAGTGAATCCTGTAAAACGTACACCTGCATACATCATGTTATCAAAATGATTATTTAAAATTTTAATATTAGAGGGGTTCTGTGTCGACAATGTTTGATAGTGTGTGCCAATTGCTGTTACTAATTCCCCAGATTTATCACTTTTGCCAAAATAGGAATTTTGAATAGTCACATTTTCAGATTTTTTCCCATCATCATTCAAGGCATAAGGAAAACCTTTTCTAGTTAATGGTTCAATCTGAATGCTCTCCTTACTTATGATTTGCCCATCCTTCATCGTTTTGGGTAAGGCTTGCCCAAGAAAACGAGAATTATCAACTAATACATTTTTCGAACCTGCAATTTGAATAGCATGCCCTTGATAACTATCCTTGAATGTTACATTTTTTATAGTTACGTTATTTGAATTCCCAATAGCAAATGCACCTGAAGAATTTATAAGTGGTAGATTTTTTGCTTTAGTTCCTTCTTCATTCAAAGCACCGTTCATATCAATAGTACCGCCAGAATAACTAATATCTTCTGTTGGGCCCCATTCTACTTGCGCACCATCATCCGTAAATAAACCTGTCATAAAAACAATAGAAGGGTGATTCTTAATATTTATACCATTTAGAATGGTAGCTTTCTCATTCAATTCTAAGTGTGTATGACTTTTTAAAAAAACAATTTCTTTTACTAAATAAGTTCCTTCCGGAAAATATACATTTCCTCCACCTAGCCCTTGAGCTGCAGCATCTATTGCATCTTGAATTGCTTGACGATCATCATTAACCCCGTCACCTATTGCTCCATAATCTTTAACATTTAAAGCAGTATCTTCAAATTCTTTTTTGATAATTCTGTCACTTATAACATCTTCCTTATAACTCTTATTTTCATTAGTAGATGTTACTGTAGATTCAACTGTTCTGTTGTCTAATTGTGAATTAGAACGAATAGTACCATTAGAGCTGATACTATTAACACTTAACGAATTATCTAAACCATTAGTGGTTGAATTAGAGGCAATCATTTCAGCAGAACGATTCTGATTAACAGTTGGTGAATTATCTAAATCATTAGTAATTGCATTAGAAGACTCTTTTGTAGCCATCGGTGAAGAACTAGTAACAACTTCATCCGATAAAATACCTTGGCTTCCCAAAATTGAAATTGCCAATAGTACCAAGCAAGTCCCCACCTTTAATTTACGAATACTGAATACCTCATTAGGAACAAAATATTTCATCAGAACCTCCAATTTTTTTACTATTTTTTAACAATTGATTATTACTTTTCTTAAAATAGATAGAATGACACCGCTGTCATTATCTTTATCATATATTTTCCAAATTGAATTGTCAAGGAATAACACAAGAAAATATTAAAATTTATACTCTTCGGAAATCTCTTCAAACTAGGTCAGTGCCGCCTTGCCCTAAGTCTAGGTTACTGACTTGGTCAGTTCTATAGTAGACTGAAACTATAATAGTACACCTCTACTTCTAAAACATTGTTAGAAATCGATTTGACTGTCCCGATCGATTTGTCCTATTCTTATTTCCTTTTACTATATCTACAACCTCAAAGCAGGGTTTTGAGCTATCTATGGCCAACTTCCTAGTTTGCTCTTTAGCCTTCCATTCAAAAGTGATGCTATCTTTCTTAGCTTGAATATAAAATATCCCATTTACTATATTTAAATTTATTGATATGTTGTAAATTATAAATGAAAGAACAAATACCTTGTCATACAAGCATTCGCCAGGGATATTTACCTGAATATCGCTCATATGGCGGATTGAAACTAAAACACTACAATATATTTCTTAAATAGACCTTCTATAAAAGCTAGATTTAACCTCGATAAAAATAGATGCAGTGCTTCTAAAATACTGGAATAGGGCATATAGGTAATCGTAGACAAGTGTTTTATAGATTGTCTCGCAGGAGATCTAATGATGTATAGCAAGCATCACTAAACATATAGAATATCTGTATTATTATAATATCAACATGCTATAAATTCTATCATGCAAAAGAATGACTAGAACATGAAAGACAGGCACAAAACTTTGAACAATATTCTGAAAACAAAAAAAAGACGCGAGTTTCCACAATCTCACTCATGGAAACTCACGTCTTTCAAAAAATAGGGTGAATTGAAAACTAGAACAAGACACTAGATTTTCTAAATGATGTCTAGTAAGGATTCTAAATGCTACACCAAATTGCTCACATCTTATTTCAAACCACGGGACTCCCACAAGAAAGGAAAATCCTATAAAAATTCTCTCTCTGAGGAGAAAGGGGCCTCAACTACAGGTGTAAACTATTATCAATTGAAAACAACAGTTTTTACACTCAATTAGACTTTTTAGGGACAGTATTACTTTCGCTTGTCTGTAGTTTGTCATTTTTTTGATGCAGCTAGTACTTTTTCAGAAACTGTTTTGAAAGTCTCAATGATATAGTCCACTTCTTCATTGCTTAATTTAGTGTGAAGAGGAAGCGTAATTTCATTTTCAAAGAAGGCATAGGCCTTAGGATAGTTCGCCATATCAAAGCCAAGATTCTTATAGGCTGTCAAGAGCGGAAGTGGTTTGTAGTGGACGTTACTTGCAATTCCTGCTTTAGCTAATTCTTGGATGATGAGGTTGCGTTCTTCTAAGCTTGCTCCTTCTACATGGGTGATGTAGAGGTGGCGTGAAGATTCGACAGTATCAGTCTTGTGTGCCAATGGATGGATGCGAGAACCTGCAAAACCACGATCATAGCGATCCACGATATCCTTACGACGGCCAAGCAAACTTGGGTAACGGTCTAATTGTACCAAACCAAGCGAAGCCATGATATCTGTCATATTGCACTTGTAGGCTGGTGTAACGATATCGTATTCCCATGACCCCAGTTGCATCTTGGCAAGGGCATCCTTAGTTTGACCATGAAGCGACAGAATCTGGAATTCCTTGTACATCTCTTCGTCATCAATCGCTGGATTGGCCTTCCAAGTCGCACTTCCACCCTCCGAAGTTGTAAAGTTCTTAACGGCGTGGAATGAGAAGGAAGTAAAGTCCGCGATAGAACCAGAAGGTTGTCCTTTATAAGTAGATCCCAAAGCGTGGGCACTATCAGAGACAATGACAATACGGTTAAAGGCTTTTTGCCACTTGCTTGACGCAGTAAAGAGATCACATTTTTTCTCCACAACTTGGAACAAACGGTCATAGTCGCAAACAATCCCTGCAAGTTCTACTGGGATAATCACCTTAGTTTTCTCAGTGATGGCTTGCTCCAGCAGATCATAGTCCATCTCAAACGTATCTGCTTGGATATCCACCATGACAGGGGTTGCTCCCACGTGCGTGATGACACTACATGAAGCTGTGTAAGTCATGGCTGGAACGATGACTTCATCACCAGGCCCCACTTCCAAAACACGCAAAATCAACTCAAGAGCGGCAGTCGCAGAGTTGAGGCAGACAGTCTTAGGCGTCTGTGTGTATTGAGACAAGCGACGCTCTAGTTCTTTTGTCTTAGGACCTGTTGTAATCCAACCAGAACGAAGAGTATCCGCTACTTCAGCAATTTCTGCTTCTGTAATATCGGGAGGTGAAAATGGAATATTGTAATTTGGCATTGATTTGCTCCTTTTATCTGTACTCATTTTCTTATGACTACTTTATTTTAGCACTTCAAACACGGTTTGAAACATGATTTTGATGTCTCCAAGAAAACTAAATTCTCGGAGATAGTCGAGGTTATAGCGCATCTTTTCAGGAAGGACGTGTTCAACGTAGGCTTGGTCAACTGATAGACCTTTCTCCGTCATTTGACTGATGATGGTGTCCTCATCCTTGTAGTTGATGCTGGCTGGAGAGGTAATCCCTGCTGGCAAGAGCAAGGTCGCCATCATTTCAGGGCTATACTGCTCTGTGTAACGTGGCACTTCAGGTCGCGTACCAACAAAAGACATTTCGCCTTTCAGGACATTGACCAACTGAGGCAGTTCGTCCAAACGGACACGTCGGATGAAATTTCCAACCTTGGTAATACGGCTATCGTTAGCAGAAGTCACTAGACTTCCTTTTTTATCCGCATCCGTCACCATGGTACGGAACTTCCAAATCTTGAACCGACGGTTGTACTGGGTCACACGCTCTTGCTTGTAAATCACTGGCCCCTTACTATCCAACTTGATCCAAATGCTCAAGATGAGAAAGATGGGAGAGGTCAGAACCAGTAAGCCCAAGGCCAAAACCCAGTCCAAGCAACGCTTGAAAATCAGCGAACCCTTCCTTTTAGAGACAAGCTGGTAGTAAGACTCAACCTCGCTTGATTTCATTTCCACAGGCAAGTCTTCCCATTTCAGCATGCTGTTCTCCTTTGTTTTTATTATACTATTTGTCAACATTTTTCATTATACCACAAAATGGAAAAGGCGGTGAAAGAAATCTGTAATTTGAAGGATTTCCTTCTTTTACTCAATGAAAATCAAAGAGTGTTAGGACATGGCCCCTGCCTGCAAGCTATACATCTTGTGATAGGTTCCTCCCAAGGCCAAGAGTTCTTCATGAGTTCCACTCTCGATAATGCGCCCCTTGTCCAAAACATAGATGCAGTTGGCGTCTTGAATAGTAGAAAGGCGGTGAGCGATAGCAATAGTTGTTCGGCCCTGTCTCATCTTCGCCAGAGAAGCTTGAACCAAGCTTTCTGTTTCAGAGTCAATATTGGCTGTCGCTTCATCCAAAATCAGGATTTTAGGCTGGCTGGCGACTGTTCTAGCAAAGGCAAGAAGCTGGCGCTGCCCAGTAGAAAAGCTCGAACCACGCTCGGAAACAGGGGAATCATAACCCTGAGGAAGTTCTTGAATAAAGGAATCTGCATCCACGAAGGCTGCTGCAGCCCGGACCTGCTCATCACTGATTTCTTGGTACATGGCGATATTGGACTTAATGGTTCCATGATAGAGGAAGGGCTCCTGCAAGACTAGACCGATATTTTTTCTCAGTTCTTCCTGACTGTAGTCCCTGATATCCACACCATCCAAGAGAACTCGCCCTGACTGGAATTCATAAAAGCGCATGAGGACATTGATAATAGACGATTTCCCTGAACCTGTATGCCCCACAAAGGCAATGGTTTCACCCTTGTTAACGGAGAAGGAAATATCATCCAGAATCGGATGTTTGCCATCATAAGAAAAACACACATGTTCAAAACGAATATTGCCTTCTTCAACCTCAACCTGACTATTTTCTTGAAGAGGCTCATAGGTTGCCTCGTCAATCAAGGCAAAGACACGGCCTGCAGACACCATAGACGTTTGCAGGGTTGAAAAGTTTTGCGTTACTTCAATCAGAGGATCAAAGAGACGATTGATGTACTGGATAAAAGCATACATAGTCCCGACCGTTATCCCGATAGAAAGACCACGGTAGCCAAAATAGGCCATTAAGACAGTATAACCTAGGAGTTTCAACAAACTCATAGCAGGGCGCAACAAGAGGGCATCAAAGGCTACAGAGCGGTTGGCATAGACCAAGTGTTCTTGGTTAATCTCATCAAATTCTGCCTGCTGGCGCTTTTCTTGATTAAAGACCTGGATAATCCTAATTCCTTCGATATTTTCTGCCAGCTTACTATTGATATCTGACAAGAGACTTCTGGTTTTCTCGATAATCTTGACTGATTTTTTACGATAGAGATTGACCAAAAGGAAAATCAAAGGGAGAAAGAGCAGGACTAATGCTGTCAAACGAAAATCCAACACCAACATGGTATAAAGGGTTGTCAGAAAGATAAAAATTGCTGAGATAAAACTGGATAAAATCCCCGAAAACATATCACTGATTGTCTCGGTATCATTAGTCAAACGAGAGACGATGGAGCCTGCTGGCGTCTTGTCAAAATAAGACATGCCTAGCTTCTCCATATTGGCAAAGGCATCGCGACGAATATCCCTCACAATACTGTAAGACACCCGTACAAAGAGAAGATTTCCGACATACTGAACCAGAGTTTGCAGGATATAGAGACCATAGTAAGCCAGCAACACTGTCACAGCGAGTTGATTGAGATTGCTGAGATACTGGTCGATAAAGTGGGAAGCCACAAGGGGAATGACACTTTTAATGACCGTAGTCGCTAGGAGAAAGCTGAGTGCCAAAAAGGTCAGAAGACCATAAGGCTTGAGATAAGATATCAAGCGCTTCAATACAGCCCATTGTTCTTGTTTATTCTGCATCTTCTTCTCCTTTCATTTCTAACTGCTGAGACTGGTAGGTTTGGGCATACCAGCCATCCATCGCTAGCAAGTCTTCGTGCCTGCCTCGTTCGATGATTTGACCATTTTGCAGAACTAAAATCAAATCTGCATGGACAACTGCACTGAGGCGATGAGCCGTAATAATGGTTGTCTTGTCCTTTCGCGTCTCCTTAAGGTTGTCGATAATCGCATACTCTGTCTTGGCATCCACGGCCGACAAAGAATCATCCAAAATCAAGATATCAGGGTCTAAAATCATAGCCCGACTCATAGCCAGCCGCTGCTTTTGCCCACCAGAAAGACTGACTCCCTTTTCACCAATCAACGTATCAAATCCCTGTGACATGGCTACAATGTCTTGGTAAACTTGAGCTAGCTTAGTCGCTTCCTCGACCGCTGAAATGGGCAAGTTAGGATTGCCAAAGCGAATATTGTCTAAAATCGAAGTCGCAAAGAGGAACTGGTCCTGAGGGACGTAGCCCATAAGACTACGAAGCTCTGTCAAACGATAATCGCGAATATCGTGACCATTTAGATAAATAGCTCCCTTATCCACATCGTACTCACGCAAGAGGAGTTTAATCAAGGATGTTTTCCCAGAGCCTGTCTGCCCAACCAAGCCCAGAGTTTGCCCTTTTTCCAAACTAAAGTGAATATCCATTAGCGTTTCCTCGTTTTCAAAAGCAAAGTTATCAATAGCATACTCCAAGCGCCCGTTTTCAATACCATCCAGAGGAAACTCGGAGTCTTTTACAGATGATTCCTGAGACAAAAGATTCTCAATCCGCTGGTAAGAAACCTTTCCTCGCTGAGTGATATTAAAGAGGAAACCAATAGCCATGAGAGGCCAGACCATCATATCCAAATAACTAATAAAAGTGACCAAATTTCCAACTGTAATCTGCCCCTCCCGAACCATCAAAGAGCCGACTAAGAGTGTTAAAACATAGGATAATCCAACAAACAAGAAAACCATTGGGTCAAAGAGTCTATCGTATTTCATGGTTTGGAGATTCTTTTGGAAGGTTAATTCATTGACTGCCTGAAAGGACTCCAGCTCATCTGCCTGATAACCAAAAGACTTGGTCACTTTGATACCTGATACAGACTCCTGAACCTTGTTATTGAGTTCAGAAAAGGCATCCTGTGACTCTCCAAAGACCTTATGAGTCTTTCTTCCCAAACGACTGGTCGCATATGCCATAAAAGGCAGGGGTAAAATTGCAACTAGAGTCATCTGCCAGGAAATGCTAAAGAGCATGGTCAGCAAAGTCACTAAAGCTGTAATAGAGGCATCCACCGCAGATATAACACCACCACCTGCAAGACTCGTCAAAGAATTGATATCATTGGTTGCGTGTGCCATCAAGTCCCCCGTCCGATAGGTTTGATAAAAGGCTGGAGACATCTTTGTAAAATGCTCAAACAAGCGAGACCTCATAATCTGCCCCAGACGGTAGGATGTCCCAAGAATATACATACGCCAAACATAGCGCAGATAGTACATACCAAAGGCCGCAAGAAGCAAGTAAAATAGGTAAATAAGTAGTTCATTCTGAATTAATTGCCCCGATGTGATAGCATCAATGATCCGCCCCATGACCATTGGGGGAATGAGGTTAAGGACAGAAACCAAGACCAAGGCCACAATTCCGACTAGATAACGGCGTTTTTCTAGCTTAAAAAACCACCAGAGTTTTTGAATAATGGACATAAAATTCCTTTCTAGTTCCAAATGGAAACCTGAGACTCCGACCCCAGGTTTTTCTTATTCATAGGTTACAACTGTAACGTCACCTTTGTCATACTCAGCGATAAAGATATTGGCTACATTGTCATGCCCTTGTTTGCCGAGATTATCAATCAACCACTCTTCGCTACAGCCAAGCGATTCCAAGACTTCTACTTGGATAACACCATCAGTCACAATTAGATACTTAGGATTTTCATCTCCCATTTGGACCACGATGAGTTGGTCATTTTGCTCCTGCACAGCTCGTTCAACTTGCTTCATCTGGAAAATCCCTTGGCTACGAAGTTTGAGGGTTACATCCACCCCAAACAAATCAACCGAACGACAGGCTTCTAGGTCAATCTTCTCATGTTTGATGAGGAGAGTTGGCTTACCATCAATCAAACATTTCACAAAACGAATATTATGAAGCCACTTGAGGGTCAAAACCAAAATAGTCCACATCAGTAAAATCACCTCGTACTGCAAAATGCTGATAGAACTATTGTAAATCACCCCACCAATGATAGCACAGAGAACATAATTCTGAATTTAATCTGTCGCAGAGTTAGGTGCTAAGTTCCCCTTTCCTGTCACATTGATAACAAAACAAGTGAGAAGAGCCCCAAGGCCAGTTCGATTACAATTTCCATACAGTTGAGTGTCACTTGTTTACCTTCACCAATTCAATAACGTCTGTTTGATGCAATTCTAATTTCTTTAAAAGATACTTGTCTAATTCGCTCCCGTTCATAGCACGATAGACATTTGAACCTACCTTGACAAGCGCTCCATCAGTGGCAGCTGAAGTATTGACGTAAACTTCTGATTTATCCACTCCCAAGTCTTTGGAAACAACCTCTATGAAATGAAGGGAGGTTTGAAATTGATTGTTAGAGGTTTGATTGGTCTGGTATTTTGAAATTGTCACCAAAAGCATGGCTACTAAGGTCAGGGCCAAAATCATGACCAATTCCCGAAACTTAGTCCCCTTTTTATCACGATAAGCCTTAAAAGCAAAAAATCCTGTGATAGCTAGGAGCACAATCCCAAAGCCAATCATGATTCCATTTTGCTGACTGATTTGGCTAAGCACATAGTCATATGAGTAAAATTTCATTTATTTTCACTCCTTTTCATAAAATCATTCTTCATTATAAACGAAAGAGGGTGATTTTTCAAACCATACGTTGGGGAAATAGACTTATCAGACCAACTTCTCTAACTAATGACTCAAATACCTGTTTCAAGATTCTAATTTTGATAATTGATAAGAATAGACACTAGGAATTATCACTACAAAGAAAAGTGTCAAGAAGAATACCCAGTAAACATATAGTTGCACAAAGGAATTTAGAAACAATAACAATCCTCCTAACACCCAAATTTTTCCAGCTAATCGATGTGTTTTTCTCCAGTTTTTATCACTCTCCAAGGTCCACGGAAGTCGAATACCGATTATATAATTTCGGTGTGTTTTTGGTAGATAATTTCCAATTACGATCATCACGACTCCCATAAAAATCTGAGCTAGTAGCCCACTCATCATGGAATAACCCAAAGATTCTCCGAAGATAGAAATCATTAATAGACAAGATACAAAAGGAATAATCCAGTAAATCAAAACTTGTATTTTTGAACTGATATTGCTAGATTTAGGGTCCTTAATCATTAAAAATAGAAGCAACCAATGCATCAAAAGCATGAGAGTAGGTAATCCAAAGATAGCAGACATTTTATGATTGTAGCCATCTGCTTGACCCAGTAGATTAAAATGAGTGGGTATCTCCTCTGGTAATTGATTCCAGAAAACACAACCTACAAGGGAAGGTAGTAGGATGAGAATACTCGTAAATAATACCAATTTCTTATTGATTTTTATCTTCATCAAAATGATCTCCTTTCAGGTCTGCTAGCCAAACCATTATATCCTCTAAAATCGATGTATTTAACTCATAATAAATAAAGTTTTTTTCTTTCATTTCATGAATCAAATCCGCTGCTTTCAAAATCGTGAGATGGTGTGAAATAGTTGCACCTGTCAACTCGAATTGACTGGCAATTTCTCCTGCAGATAATCTGCCTGCTTTGAGTAAATTTAAAATCTCTCTCCTAACTGGATGAGATAAGGCTTTAAAACTATTTGCAAAACTCATAATGACTCCTTTCCCTTTGTAATATTAGTAGGGCTAGGAATAAGCAAGGTAGAACTGATAGCATTCCAGTCGGTGATGGGCCTAAAATCAAGAGGCTTGAAACTTTTTCTCCTGGTAATTGGAAGAGTAACCCAAGACCTGCAGTTGCATTGATTGCCCCATGAAATAGTGCTGAAGTCCAGATAGAACCTGTCTTTTCCAACAACCAGCTTAACAATATTCCTAGGCTAAAACAAGATAGAAACATAGCAACAACTCCCAAAACGGGATAAGCAAAATAAGTAAGGCCATAATTATATCCTTGTAAATTGATTGGTAAATGCCATAGACTCCAAATGAGAGCAAGTAAGACATGAGTCTGGACTAGTGAAAAGCGTTCTCTTAGCACTGGGTAAAGATAGCCCCGCCAACCAATTTCCTCCCCTAATGCAAAGAAACTATTAAGAAAAGGAGCGTAGGTCAAACTAGCTAGGATTTGAATCAAGACCAAGGAAGATAAGGGAATGGTTGATTGAGAGACACCTTTTTCTTGTAAGATGGCTTGAATAGATTCAAAACCAAGGCTGAAATTACTAGGGAATACAAGAAAATAAAGTCCCGCTCCTAAAAAACTGATGACTGCTGGTAACCAGATAGCTAGTAAGTAAAAGCGCCAGTTCCTCTTGAGATTCACGACTAATTTAGATTTGATTCCACTAGATTGATTCGTGATTTTCCCTAAAATAAAGACTGCAAGTGCAGGCATCCACATGGCTACAATACTAGCAAGCTGACTCCATGGAGAATTTAGACCAACACCACTTAGCCATAGTGTCAACCATATTATCCAAGCAAGGGCATAAGCCAAGACTACAAAAAGAAGGATTGTTCTCTTATTTGACATATTTGTACACTTCACTTTCTATTTAGATGTTTTTCTAAATACCATTATACACCTTTCTATTCTAAACACAAGAACTATTTAGATTTTTTTCTAAATAGTTTAGGGAATTTTTATTTTCTCAGGATAAAGTCTAAAGAGTAATTTTCAAACCATACGTTGGGGAAATAGACCTTTTTTTGGTATAATAAAATCTATAATCTGAATGAAAAAGGTAACTTTATGAAACTTATCTCATGGAATATTGATTCTCTCAATGCTGCCCTAACTAGTGACTCAGCTCGCGCGAAATTGTCCCAAGAAGTCCTACAAACCTTGGTCGCTGAAAATGCTGATATCATCGCTATCCAAGAAACCAAGCTTTCTGCCAAAGGGCCTACAAAGAAACACTTGGAAATTTTAGAAGAACTCTTCCCAGGCTACGAAAACACGTGGCGCTCTTCCCAAGAGCCCGCCCGTAAAGGCTATGCTGGAACCATGTTCCTCTATAAGAAAGAACTCACACCCACTGTCACTTTCCCAGAAATTGGTGCCCCTTCTACCATGGACTTGGAAGGCCGTATCATCACTCTAGAATTTGATGCATTTTTCGTAACCCAAGTTTACACTCCAAACGCTGGTGACGGTCTCAAACGCTTGGAAGAACGCCAAGTCTGGGATGTTAAATATGCTGAGTATTTGGCTGAACTAGACAAAGAAAAACCAGTCCTTGCGACCGGTGACTACAACGTAGCCCACAATGAAATCGACCTTGCAAATCCTGCTAGCAACCGCCGTTCACCTGGATTTACTGACGAGGAACGTGCTGGATTTACCAACCTTTTGGCAACTGGATTTACAGACACCTTCCGCCATGTTCATGGCGATGTTCCTGAACGCTACACTTGGTGGGCACAACGCAGCAAAACTTCTAAAATCAACAATACAGGCTGGAGAATCGACTACTGGCTCACAAGTAACCGTATCGCTGACAAGGTCACTAAATCTGATATGATTGACTCAGGTGCTCGCCAAGACCATACACCGATTGTCTTGGAAATTGACTTGTAAGGATTTTCTATATGGACTACAATGCGGTCATTCCCGAGTTTCTTGTATCGAATATCGAACAGTCCCGGTCCTTCTACTGTGGTTTACTGGGTTTTAGGACTGAATACTAACGTCCAGAAGAAAACTTTCTCTTTCTCTTGAAGAGTGTCAACTAATGTTAGAGGAGGGAACAAAGGATCAACTAGCTGAACTGACCTACCCCTTTGGTCGTGGAGTCAATCTCTCCTTTGGCATAAAGGATGTTCCAAAACTCTATCAAAAAGTGATGGAGGCAAACTATCCTATCCATCGTCCCCTGACAAAAAGAGAATTTCGAGTAGGAGATAGCTTTATATATCCTCATGAATTTGCAGTTTTGGATCCAGATGGCTATTTTTTAAGATTTAGCGAGTAGAATAATAAAGATTGGGAAAAAATCTTTAAAGTTAGAGAAAGGCATATTGTCAAGTTTTGAAAAATCTTGATAATATGCCTTTTATGATGAAAAAATCTTCTAATACTCTTCGAAAATCTCTTCAAACCACGTCAGCGTCGCCTTACCGTACTCAAGTACAGCCTGCGGCTAGCTTCCTACTTTGCTCTTTTATTTTCATTGAGTACAAATGTTAGCTTACAATTGAAAATTTGTCTATTTGTCTTCATTTTGTTCGTTTTTCAAACCAAAACACTAACAAAATATTTGATTTCTAAAGTTATTTAGTGTAAAATAAAAACATTGGCTCAAGCCTATTTAAAATTGAATATCATTTTACTTGTTTATGTCGTGAATTGGCACGACGTTTCTACAAGGTGCCGGAACACCTAACAATAAGTAAGTCAGAGTGAGGTAGGGGTGTTTTTGCCATGCCTATTTTGGGGACTTACTTAGAGATTAAGTAGGTCTTTTTTGAATATTTTTAATATTTCCCTTAATTAGTGCGGACGGGAGGTGAAATTATCCTGTGAATAATTTCAGGAATCCAGGGAATTTCATCCCTAATTTTTGAGCCAAAAGTCTCAAAAATCCCGTCATAGACAATAACAAGATTATTGTCTATGATACCACTACAACGGGAAATATTTGATAAGACTCGCTTCGCTCGTAATAGTTTTATCAAATATATAGTATTAGCAAAAGGGATCACTATAGAAACATTTAAACAACAAGTAAATTAGCTTTTAAACTTTAGGAGGTCTTATGAAATTATTAGAAGAGCGCATCCTCAAGGATGGGCATATCTTGGGTGATAACATCCTCAAGGTAGATTCCTTTTTAACCCACCAAGTTGACTTTAGCTTGATGCGAGAGATTGGTAAGGTTTTTGCGGAAAAATTTGCTGCTACTGGCATTACCAAGGTCGTAACCATTGAAGCGTCGGGTATTGCCCCAGCCGTTTTTACAGCTGAAGCCTTAAACGTTCCCATGATTTTCGCCAAAAAAGCTAAGAACATCACCATGAACGAAGGCATCTTAACTGCTCAAGTCTACTCCTTTACCAAGCAGGTAACCAGCACCGTTTCTATCGCTGGAAAATTCCTCTCACCAGAGGACAAGGTCTTGATTATCGACGATTTCCTTGCTAATGGCCAAGCTGCCAAAGGCTTGATTCAAATCATCGAACAAGCTGGTGCCACAGTCGAAGCTATCGGTATTGTGATTGAAAAATCCTTCCAAGATGGCCGTGATTTGCTTGAAAAAGCAGGCTACCCTGTCCTATCACTCGCTCGTTTGGATCGTTTTGAAAATGGTCAGGTCGTATTTAAGGAGGCAGATCTCTAATGCAAACTCAAGAAAAACACTCGCAAGCAGCCGTTCTTGGCTTGCAGCACTTACTAGCCATGTACTCAGGATCTATCCTGGTTCCCATCATGATTGCGACAGCCCTTGGCTATTCAACTGAGCAGTTGACCTACCTGATTTCCACAGATATCTTCATGTGTGGTGTGGCAACCTTCCTCCAACTCCAACTCAACAAATACTTTGGGATTGGGCTACCAGTCGTTCTTGGGGTTGCCTTCCAGTCGGTAGCTCCCTTGATTATGATTGGGCAAAGCCATGGTAGTGGCGCTATGTTTGGTGCCCTTATCGCATCAGGGATTTACGTGGTTCTTGTTTCAGGTATCTTCTCAAAAGTAGCCAATCTCTTCCCATCTATCGTAACAGGATCTGTTATTACCACGATTGGTTTAACCTTGATCCCTGTCGCTATTGGAAATATGGGAAATAACGTTCCAGAACCAACTGGTCAAAGTCTCTTGCTTGCAGCTATTACTGTTCTGATTATCCTCTTGATCAACATCTTTACCAAAGGATTTATCAAGTCTATCTCTATTTTGATTGGTCTGGTTGTTGGAACCGCCATTGCTGCTAGCATGGGTTTGGTGGACTTCTCTCCTGTTGCGTCAGCACCACTTGTCCATGTCCCAACTCCACTCTACTTTGGGATGCCAACCTTTGAAATCTCATCTATTGTCATGATGTGTATCATCGCAACGGTGTCTATGGTTGAGTCGACTGGTGTTTACCTAGCCTTGTCTGATATCACGAAAGATCCAATCGACAGCACGCGCCTGCGCAACGGTTACCGCGCAGAAGGTTTGGCCGTACTTCTCGGAGGAATCTTTAACACCTTCCCTTACACAGGATTTTCACAAAACGTTGGTTTGGTTAAATTATCAGGTATCAAGACTCGCCTGCCAATCTACTACGCAGCTGGTTTCCTGGTTCTCCTTGGACTCCTTCCTAAGTTTGGTGCCCTTGCTCAAATCATTCCGAGCCCTGTCCTCGGTGGTGCCATGCTGGTGATGTTTGGTTTTGTATCCATTCAAGGAATGCAAATCCTCGCCCGTGTTGACTTTGCTAACAATGAACATAACTTCCTTATCGCAGCTGTATCCATCGCTGCAGGTGTCGGACTCAACAACAGTAATCTCTTTGTCAGCATGCCGACAGCCTTCCAAATGTTCTTCTCAAACGGAATCGTCGTAGCTAGCCTACTCGCCATTGTACTCAATGCTGTATTAAATCATAAAAAGCAATAAGAAAAAGAGGTGCGAGCCTCTTTTTTTGTTTATCACAAATTGATTATAAATACTATCAATCCCAATTCCCATCTAATATTTCTTTTATAAACTTCTTAGGCATCCAAAAGGAGTGTTTTGTAATCCTACGTCCATCTGGAAGTTCATCTGTATCAGATAATGAGCCTTTCCCAACAAATTTTCCTTTTTCAATTTCATAGTAAGCATTGGTAGCATGTAATTTCGTAAATAGAATTCTATTTATCTTACTTTGAGGGAAATTAGTTGAAACTTTATTACCATTTTGAGTTAATTTAACTCCGTCAGAAATAATTTGTCTAGTTTCCTGCCACACTCTTTGGATTTCTTCTAATTGTCTATCCTGAAATCCCCAAAATTTGATAGAATCTAATACAAATAGCTTAGGTTCAATTTCCTTAAAAATAACGAAAAGGAATCGTTTATTATAAATTTCATTATAAACATGTGATGATTCCCAACTATCTGTTTCTGCTAATTCTTTAAAACAATAAGTTTTAAATGGAGAGTCTTCCTTAGGTAAATTATTCTTATCTACTCGAATAACTCTCAAATTCATGTTTGCTTTTTGAAATTCTTTGGTCTTATCCAAATCCCCTGTCAAGCCTAAAATTTTTCTAATCAGAGTACTATTCTTACCTTTTGCCTTGGGATTCACTTCAAATCTATCATATAACTTTTGTTCAGAGAAACCTTTGTAGGAAAGAATCTTCTCTGCAATAACCTCAGTAAATGACTTTTTTTCACCCCTAAAATTAGCCAAAACACTTTCTTGATCTGATTGGTTAAAGATTTTATGATTAATCAGATAGGTCATATAACTTGATTTTAATTCCCAAGCTCTTTGTTTTGCTAATTCATGACTAAATGGTTGCTGTCTTAAATCCTTTCCTTTACCTGCACCTTTTGTACAAGTTGATAAATAGTTTCCATCTGATTCTGATAATTCATGTGCCTTTCCATTTTTGATTTTGTCTGTAATCTTCTGATAGTCTTCAAGGATGACTGCCATATCCTCCTCAAACCATTCATATAAAAATATTTTTTCAATGACATAGTCCTTCATTGTTTGATTGGGAATTAAGCCATTGTAAAACAATAACAAAATCTTTGCACATTTTTTCCATAAATGAGTGGAGTAAAAATCCTCTAAATTTTCCTCCATATAGTTTAGTATTGTTAATACAAGTCGTTCTTTTGCACTAAGTGTCCCATTTTTGTTTATCTTAAAAGGAGTAACTTTTAATTCTACACCTATTTTTTCAAAGTCAGCTTCCGAGTCACTATTTGGCTGATAACCATAGAAATATTTTTCAATATAATTCCCATACTGCCCTTTTGACTTCATACTAATTGCTTTATCTTGTACCTCAGAGACTACTCTATCATTATAATCGTCATATGATTTATAAAGCGAACGATTATACTCCTCCATAACATCGGAAAATTTTCTATTTAATAGTTTATGAGAATATTCAATAACACTATCGATATCTTCATCGTTATAGTTAAATAAGTTTTGATCCATTTTCTTCTCCTATCTTTTATATTATATCAAATTAAACTAAAGCAAACATTAATACTTGATCAATCATTGAAAATAGTATATAATGGATTAAACTGTAAAAAAATGAAGGAGAAAAGATGAAAGTTCTCGAACTATTTGCTGGAGTTGGCGGTTTTCGGATAGGATTAGAAAATGCCGATAAGCAACTCTTTAAAACAAAATGGGCAAACCAATGGGAACCATCTCGTAAATCTCAAGACGCATTTGAGGTCTATGATTATCACTTCCCCAATAGCGAAAACATCAATATTAGTATCTCTGATGTAACAGACGAACAATTTTCCAAAATGGATGCCGATATGATTGTCGGTGGTTTTCCTTGCCAAGATTACTCTGTTGCGCGTAGCAAGAAAGATGAAAAAGGTATTGAAGGAAAAAAAGGAGTTTTATTTTGGGAAATCATTAGAGCAACTGAAATCATTAAACCCAAATACTTAATTCTGGAAAACGTGGATAGGCTTTTAAAAGCGCCCTCAAAACAGAGAGGACGTGATTTTGCAATCATGCTAACAGCTTTTAATAACCTTGGATATTCTGTAGAGTGGAGAGTTATTAATGCTGCTGAGTATGGAAGAAGCCAACGAAGACGTCGTGTATTCTTTTTCGTATATCGAAATGATACAGTCTTTGCCCAAAAAAATGACAATCTTTACGAAAAAAATGAAGAAATCTTTGAAGAGAATAGGTATGATGACTATATTTTCAATCAAGGTCTATTTGCAAAACAATTTCCTATTAAACCTATAGCAGTTAAAAATCGTCATGTGTTTTATGAGTTACCAAATGATATAGTTGAAGTTTCAGATACTTTTACTGGTACTGTTTGGAATACAGGAATTATGAGACATGGAAAATACTATTCTATTGATACAGAACCTAATTACAATGGCAATCCTATCACTCTAGGAGAAATTCTTCAAGATGAGTCTGAAGTACCTGAAAAATATTTTTTAACTGATCAGTCAAAATTGGAAAAATTTCAATATCTTAGAGGACCTAAGAAAATTGAACGAACATCCTCTGACGGACATCAATACATCTATTCAGAAGGAGGAATGTCCCCTTATGATGATTTAAACCTTCCAGGACGAACAATGCTTACATCCGAAGGAACAGTTAATCGTTCCACACATTTATTATTTGTAAACAATAAATATAGATTAATTACACCCATTGAAGCTGAACGCCTTCAGGATTTCCCAGATGATTGGACAGCTAAAAAGAAATTGTCAGATGGATCTATTGTAGAGGTATCTGATAAAATGAGAATGTTTTTTATGGGAAATGCTTTGGTTACTGAGATTGTAAAAGAAATTGCTAAATTTATTAAAAAAATTGATTAATTTATCTGAAACTAAAAAAGAGGTGCGAGCCTCTTTTTTGTGTGACAAAATAAAAACATCTATCTAATCATATATGCTAGTGTCATAGTTCTGAAAATCATCTGAATCAAGAACAATTTCACAACTCTTATACTTTTCTCTTACAAGTCGTTCGGCTTCATCTGGATTTTCAGCCTCTATACTTACTAAACGTGATAAAGTTTCTGTAATTTCTACTGTATACTTTTTCAGTTTTAAATTGCTTTCCAATCATTCACTTATTAGCAATAATCTATATAGTTTTGGGCTTTCCAACCACTCTGGTAATTCATCTCCATATTCCCAGCTATATTTTTTATTCAATAAAAAAAGTTGTTTCTCATCACCAAACTCCATATTTTCAGACAACCACCTCACACAATCAGGGTCTGATAAAGTATAAACCATTACACATAAGTTTTCATAATTTCCGATACTTTCCTCTACCTTTAAATTCTATTATTTCTTTGTCTCTTAATATTTGAAGCTGTTGCCTAATCTTTTCTTTGATATGATTGTTCTTAACAAAGATATTTTTTAGGTCACTTTCAAAACGATACATATCTTCAAGGGTAAATTCTGAACCCTCTATCTTATCTATACAATTTAGAATTTCTATTGTCCAACCTCTTACTGAAAGAGAGTTCTTCCTTAAAAATAAACTTTGCTTAAATTCTTTTGTAACTTTTTCTGGATCTCTAACTTGTCCATTTTTCACAAAAAATATTCTTCCTTTAGAAAGTACTTGTGATAAATCAATGTTACAACCAATCCAACCTGCTCGTCTAGCAGTTGGCGCAAGTGGCTTCCTTTGAATAATTGATTTCGGTGTAACAAATTGCTTCGGAAGGACAAGAAAATTATTTACCTCAAAATTTTTTGTATAAGTTAAAAAAGAAATTAGAATTATTATCTACCTGCACACGCTCCATCATCGTTGCATAAGCACCATCATTGATTGTTGATGAAAAATTTCCTTTTTTGCTCTTTAGTTCAAACTCCTCACTACAATGATTACAGTAAAAATCTGCTACAGGTCTATTATTTTCAAAATGATTTAAAGGATTTTTCCCACAATTAGGGCAATAAGACTGACGATAAACCCAATCCTCCATTAAGATACGTGCCTTCTGACTATTACTTTTATAGGTTTCTACTAGTTCTAAATTAAATTGTAATTCCATTTAAAAATTCCTCACTAATATGAGAATTCACTCGATATAAGCAATTAAAATCTACTATAACTAGTATACCACATATATGTACCTATTACATTTGTATTTCATCATTCTCTTTTATATTTCCTTCTCACATATCTCATAAAATATACCCTAGTTCTTGAGCTAATTTTAAAGAAAAAGCATAAAATTGAGCTATATTCGCTGGTATGGTAATTGCCATGGCAAGTCCACCTGGTAATCCTGCAACAACAGAAGTCCCACTCGCTAATAAAACATTATCCCTAATACAGACATTAGCCACTCGATCTAAGATTTCTTAAGATAAGAGAGACGTTGGGCCTTGTTCTAATAAGGTAGGAATGTCCTGTGAATCTAATTCTTTGGAAAACTTATCCACTAAAAACTTCGAACGATCAACCTTAACAACAGGTAGTTTCACCACTTGTTGCAATACTTGCATAGCTAAGTCTTGTTCAGCCATATAAATACCTCTTTCTCTTGTATCTTTATCTCATAATATCACACTATCTAAATTTTATAAATCTTTTTAATAATTTTTAATACTCTTCGAAAATCAAATTCAAACTACGTCAGCTTCACCTTGCCCTACTCCAGTACAGCCTGCGGCTAGTTTCCTAGTTTGCTCTTTGATTTTCATTGAGTATAAGTCTAGAAAGATTCCCCCATCATGTTTTATTGCCTTTTTCTCCACCAAAAAAGAGGGTTGCCCCTCTTCTTTAGTTCTTATCCAGATTGCGTAGCATCTCGTCAATCTTGTTTCCATACTCGATGGACTCGTCTTTGACGAAGGTCAAATCTGGGATTTTGTACAATTTCAAATTGCGACCAAGTTCACGTTTGATGGTACCAGTTGCTTTTTCAAGCCCGATTTGGACTTTTTGGATATCCGAAGCAAGGTTACTCAAAATGGTGTAATAAACCTTGGCAACAGACAAGTCACCCAGCATCTGAACATCTGTGATGGTCACACCTTGGACACGTGGATCACGGACTTTCTTTTGCAAAATCTCATTGACTTCACGCTTGATTTCCATGCCCACACGATCTGTACGGAAATGATTTGCCATGATATTCCTTTCTCTACTTTGAACCAAAAGCTAGGCCAGCAGACCTAGCTATTTTTATTAGATAGAGGAACTAGAGCCATTTGAATCTAGGAAACAAGCCTTAGATAGAACTGAAGTTCATCAAGGCGCTGTTGACGACGAGTCAAATGAGCTATCGTTTCTCTATTATCTCTTGATTTCTTCCATGACATAGGCCTCAATCACATCATCCATCTTAATATCATTGTAGCCGTCGATCATCAATCCACCTTCACGGCCGTTTGTAACTTCCTTAACGTCGTCTTTATAGTGTTTCAAGCTTGCGAGTTCACCATCATAGATAACGACACCATCACGGATAACACGGACTTTAGAGTCACGGGCAACCTTACCGTTGATAACCATAAATCCACCGATAGTTCCCACTTTAGACACCTTGAAGGTTTCACGAATAACTGCTTCACCGATAACTTTTTCTTCGAATTCTGGATCAAGCATCCCTTTCATGGCTTCTTCCATCTCTTCGATAACCTTATAGATAATGCTGTGGAGACGAATTTCCACATCGTCAGCTTCTGCTTGTTGACGAGCTTGTGGTGTAGGGCGTACGTTGAAACCAACGATAAAGGCATTTGAAGCTTCGGCAAGGGTCACGTCAGATTCATTGATAGCACCGACCGCTGAGTGGACGATGGTCACTTTGACACCTTCCACATCGATTTTCTGAAGTGATGCAGAAAGGGCTTCAACAGAACCTTGTACGTCAGCCTTAATGATAACGTTAACAGACTTGAGTTCACCAGCTTTAAGGGTATCAAAGAGGTTTTCAAGGCTAACACGTTGGGTAGCTTGACGTTGTTTCATGAGGGCACGTTTGGCACGCTCTTCACCTGCTGCACGCGCAGATTTTTCATCTTCGTAGACAGCAAAGTGGTCACCCGCCATTGGCGCTTCGTTCAAACCTGTGATTGAAACTGGCGTTGATGGACCTGCTACCTTAACACGACGACCAAGGTCATTGGTCATAGCACGGACACGACCGAAGGTATTTCCGACAACGATTGGGTCTTGAACATTCAAGGTACCTTGTTGAACAAGAAGGGTTGCGACCGCACCTTTTCCTTTATCCAAGCGCGCTTCGATAACTGTACCGATCGCACGCACTGTTGGGTCTGCCTTGAGTTCTTGAATTTCAGCTACAAGAAGGACTGTTTCCAACAATTCTTCGATGTTTTGGTTGAATTTAGCTGAGATTTCAACAAATTCAGAATCTCCACCCCAAGCAGTTGACATAACTCCATGCTCTGCCAATTCACCGATAACGCGTTCTGGGTTAGCACCTGGTTTATCAATCTTGTTAATGGCTACGATGATTGGAACGTTAGCTGCTTTTGAGTGGTTGATGGCTTCAATAGTCTGAGGCATAACCCCGTCATCTGCCGCTACGACCAAGATCGTAATATCGGTAACAGAAGCACCACGCGCACGCATTGATGTAAAGGCCGCGTGTCCTGGTGTATCAAGGAAGGTAATCTTCTTACCATTTTCCACGATTTGGTAGGCACCGATATGCTGAGTAATACCACCTGCTTCACCTGTCGCAACACGTGAGTTACGAAGAGTATCCAAAAGGGTTGTTTTACCGTGGTCAACGTGTCCCATGATAGTAACAACTGGTGGACGCTCAACCAATTCATCTTCATTGAGATAACCATCTTCGACAAAGAAACGTTCGATGTCAGCATTATCCACTTCAACCTTTTGTTTGGCTTCGATACCGTAATCCACCATGAGGAGTTCAATTGTTTCCCCATCCAAGGATTGGTTTTGTGTGGCCATGACACCCATCATAAAGAGTTTCTTAACAATTTCAGCTGGTTCACGTTTGATACGTTTTGCGATTTCCGCAACGGTCATACCATCTGTATACTCAAATTCTGTTGGCAATTCATGGAATTTACGCTCTGTAACAGGTTTTGGAGTCTGATTGCGGTTGTTCTTGTTATTGCCTTTTTTGTTCTTTTTGTTGTTATTCCAGTTACTATTCTTTTGATTTCTCACTTGATTTTGACTACTTCGATTCTTTTGTTGTTTTCTAGGACCATCTTCTTCATGATCATAATCGTCACGATTTTTGTCTGGTCGAGCTTGTTTTTTACGACGTGTATCCACTGCAGGTTCTTTTTTCTCAGGGACGACTTCAACCACTGCTTGAACTTGCTGTGCTTGTTGCGCTTGTTCAGCTAACTTAGCCGCTTCTTCAAAGATTTCCTCTGGTTCCTTGCGTTTGTTAGCTTGAGCCAAGGCTTCTTTAGCAGCCTGATACTGCTTGAAACGTTCCTCACTTGAACGTGCATATTCAGCATTTTGCTCTGCTTTTAGGGCTGCTGCACGGGCTTTAAAGTCAACACGTGGAGCCGCTTGATTTGGACGTTTATCCTCTTGTTGACGGCGTTCATTTCCTCGATTTTGCTGACCTTGCTGTTTCTTAGCTTGATCATTAAAGCGACGATTATCGCGGTTGCCTTGACCTTGTTTTCCACCATTGCGACCGTCGTTTTTCTGACGGTTTCCGTTTTGTTGTTGGTCACGGTTATTGCCCTTATTTTGCTTGCGTCGTTCTGCCTGTTCTTTGGCACGAGCTTCACGCTCAGCCTTGAAATTACGACTTTGCGGTTTAGCTGCTACTTTTTCTGTTTTCGGAGCGACTGGCTCAGCAGGTTTTGCCTCTTCCTTAGCTACAGCTGGTTTAGCTGGCTCAGATTTTTCGGCTTTCTTTTCTGCACTTACTTTTGGTGCTGCAGGTTTTGGTTCTACTTTCGGAGCAGCTGCAGGCTTAAAGCTGGCAGCAATTTTTGCAGCGACAGCTTCTTCCACACTTGATGAGTGGCTTTTCACATCCAAGCCCAACTCTTTTGCACGCGCTACAACTTCTTTACTTTCTTTTCCAAGTTCTTTTGCGATTTCGTACAATCTTTTCTTAGACAAATCATGTCCTCCTCTTCTATTCCATAAGAGACCTCATTTTCTTTGTAAATCCAGCATCTGTTACAGCCAAAACCTTTCTCGATTTTCCGACTGCTATGCTTAATTCCAGTGTTGAAAACACGGTTACAATTTCTACTTGATAATAATGACTTTTATCTTGAATCTTCTTGGTCAGGTTGGGTCCAGCATCATGGGCTAGAAAGACCAACTTGGCCTTGCCGTCTTGAATGGCCTTGACCACCAATTCCTCACCCGATATGATACGCCCTGCTCGCTGAGCAAGTCCCAAGAGATTACTTATCTTTTGCTTATTCAAGTCCTAACTCTCTTCTTTTCACTTTGTGATCCACATAAGCGATCAACTCATCATAAAAGCTTTCTTCCACTTCCATGCTAAAGCTGCGGTTAAAGACCTTCTTCTTTTTCGCCTCTAGGGCTTCTGCATTGTCTAGTTTGATATAAGCGCCGCGGCCATTGGCCTTGCCTGTCGGATCGATAAAGACTTGTCCTTCCTTGTTCTTGACAATACGAAGCAAATCACGCTTATCAATCACTTCATTGGACACAACAGACTTGCGCAAAGGGATTTTTCTCGTTTTCATCTTTCCCTCCTCTAGCAGCTTTTATTCTTCTACAGTATCGTTTTCTACTTCCAACTCTACTGAATCAGCTTCTTCCATGGCTTCAAATTCGCTAGCAGACTTGATATCGATACGGTAACCAGTCAAGTGAGCCGCCAAGCGCACGTTTTGTCCACGACGACCAATGGCAAGAGAAAGCTTGTTATCTGGAACAACCACCAAGGCACGTTTGCTGTCGTTTTCATCAAAGATAACTTGGTCAACCTCAGCAGGAGCGATGGCATTGTAGATAAATTCAGCTGGATCTGCTACCCACTCGATAACATCGATATTTTCTTCGATTGGTACCATGCGGTCATTTTTAGCATCGTAACGAGCTGGGTGGAATTTGCTAGTAATCTTCTTGATATTAGCACCACCACGTCCAACGATTGTACCGATAGCATCCACGTTTGGATTGTGGCTACGAACAGCAACCTTCGTACGGTCACCTGCTTCACGAGCCACGCTCATGATTTCAACAGTTCCATCATAAACTTCTGGAATTTCTTGCTCCATCAAACGTTTGATCATTTCTGGATGGCTACGGCTAACAAAGACGTTCACACCACGAGGGTTGTCTTCAACCTTGTAAACATAAACTTCGATACGATCATGAGAAGCAAAAACTTCTCCAGGAATTTGGTCTTGTTTTGACAATTGGGCTTCGATGCTACCAAGGTTGACATAGATAAAGCGGTTGTCAAAGCGTTCTACTGTACCAGACATGATTTCTTGCTCATGTTCTTTGTAAGTATTGTAAGTGATGGCACGTGTTTGCTTGCGCATTTTTTCCATGATGGTTTGTTTGGCAGATTGGGCTGCTACACGACCAAACTCAGCTGGTGCTTCTTCAAACTTGATTTTGTCTCCAAGTTCATAAGCTGAATTAATGGCAAGAGCATCTTTCAAGCTGATTTCCAAACGGCTATCAAATACTTCATCAACAACTTCACGGACAGTATAAACTGTAAAGTTACCTGTTTTTTCGTTGAAGTCAATAGCTACGCTGTCTGACTGACCATAGCGTCTGCGATAAGCGGAACGAAGCGACTCTACTACTGCGTCGATGATGTCTTCTTTTTTGATTCCCTTGTCTTCTTCCAAAATGCGGAAGGCCTCTAGCATTTCTTTACTCATGTTTTCTTCACTTTTGAATCCTCAAAAGCTATCCTTTCTTTTTCTATAATTTAACTGCTAAACGTGCTTTTGATACTAAACTGTATGGAATTTGGACGGTTTTCTTACGCGTCTTGTCCATATATTCCATAGTCAACTCGTCCTCTTCGAAGGCCAACAAGGTTCCTTCAAAGACCTTTTGCTTATCGATGGCTTGGTAGAGCCCGACATGGATGTATTCCCCAACTGCTCCAGCAACGGCATCCTTGGTTTTTAAAGGACGTTCCAAACCTGGACTGGTGATTTCTAGGAAATATTGTTCTGGGAAGGGATCTGGCTTGATGGTATCTAGGACAGGACTGATCATTTCTGTCAAGTCTGCCGTGTCGTTCAAGGTAATTCCTTCAGGTTTATCTACAAAAATACTGAGAATCATGTCACTGCCAATCTTTCCATACTCGATATCCACGAGCTCGAAAGGAGCTTCTATGACAGGTTCTACAACTTCTCTGACTAATTCTACGATTGTTGCGATTGCGTCCACCTCCTCATAAGCAAGAGGCGAAGATATTTCCCCGCCTCACTTTTCATATTCTTACTCTTAGTATAGCACATTTGCTAACTTATGTAAAGCAAAAGCACTTATACAGCCTGATTTCAGGCTATTTCTTAAAATTCTACCTCAACTCGGTAGATAACTTGCCCCTTATTGGAGAATTTTTGCTCGTATTCTGTCATGACATTGCCTTCAAAATCACTGGCATGTAAGTCTAGCCAGACACCATTGAGCTTCATGCCATACTGAGAAAAGCTCACTAAACTGTACTCAAACAAGCCACGGTTATCCGTCTTGAAATGAATTTCTCCATTTTCAGGCAAGATACGTTTGAAGGTATCCAAGAAGGTCTTGTAGGTCAAACGACGCTTTTCATGGCGTTTTTTAGGCCAAGGATCTGAAAAGTTCAGATACAAGCGATCAATCTCACCGTCTTCAAAGTAGTCTGTCAAGTCAGAACCATCTACCCACAAGAGCTTGATGTTAGGCACTCCAACTTCAAGAACCTTGTCTAAAGCGTAACTCAAAACAGACTTTTGAATATCAATCCCGATATAGTTGATGTTAGGGTTTTGTTTGGCCATACCTGAAACAAAGGCACCCTTTCCACTCCCAACTTCCACATGAATGGGATTATCATTGCCAAACAAGTCCCGCCATTTTCCCTTGGCTTCTAAGGGATTAAGGACCACATACTGGGGATTTGCCTCTAGTAATTCTGTTGCCCCTTTACGATTTCTAACTCTCATCTTCTCTTTCCATACTTGTCTCGGAAGTGACGCAAGCCATGAATCTCCCGATTGACATTTTCTAAATCTTGGTTCATATAATACTTGGAAATCTGGCTCAAGTAAGACAATTGACCGTACCAATACAATTTATTTAATACCGTTTGATTGTACTTGTAACCGTAGTAGGTCAACCATTCCTTCCACTGATTTTCTGGAATATAATGGCAGAGCATGTGGGCCACATCAAACATGCGGTCGGTCAAGCGAACCGAATCCCAATCTACCAAATAAATCAAGCCACTGTCTGTCTCAATCCAATTACTATGTCGTACATCTCCATGGACAATGGTCGCATAGTCCTCTCTAAATCCTGGAATAGTCTGACGTAAATCAGCCATCACTTCACTGATAAAATGATTTTTACGCAAAGCATCTGGAGCCGTTTCCTGCCAAGACTGTAGTAAATCTACAGGTGTTTCCATGGCATATCCCAAACGACTCAACTGTGTCATCAACGGACGTGAGCGATGAAGACGGGTTAAAATATTGACGATTTGTTTACGATTCATATCATAGGGGGTCAATATCTTGCCTGTCAACCATTCTTGAGCACACATATCACGCCCATCTGCCAAACGGCGACTCCATAATAATTGTGGAGCAATTTGTTCTCTAGCTAGACCAGGTAGGATTGGAGAGGTGTTCATTTTTACAAAGATGCGCTTCCCATCAGGATAGCTACCCATATAAGCCTTGCCACTCTTCCCAGGTATGGGAGTCAGTGTTAGCTCATTATCACCCAAATCCATTTCTTTCCTCCGTATAAAGTTTCCTTACTATTCTACTAGTTTTTGGCCTATTCGTCAACCGCTCCACATCCGATTCTCAAAGAAAAGCCTCTGGATTGGCTTGGGTATCATTATAGAAAGAAAAAGGCAAGCACCGTCTTCTGCTTACCTTTTCATAATTTTTATAAATAATATAAGAGTGGCCAAGCATTATAAAACATGTGAACTAGAGTAGAAACCCATAGGTTTTGGCTCTTTTTATAAGCAAAGCCCAGCAACAAGCCCCCAAGTAGATAAAAAATAAACGAAGGCACATTAGAAGGTCCATGCATGAAAGAAAAGAGAGAGGAAGTTAGCACAAGCCCTAACCAAGAATTGTCAAAAACCGCACCTTGAAGAAGTCCTCTGAAAATGAGTTCCTCCTGGATGGGGCCAAAAACTGAGGAAGTCAAAACCAAAGACAGGGAAATTCCTCTGCGGACTTCCGCCAAGTGTTGAACTCCCGCGCCAGAAGAAATAGCGAAGAAATGAATATAAACCAGCGTCTCAAGCAGACTTAGAAGAAAGATTGTAATGAAAAGCAAAATGTCTTTCTTGCTTAACATCCCAAAAGAAATCATTTCAAACTTTCTAGCATAAGCAACGCTCAGCGAGGTTACTAGAAGACTTACAAGAATCAATGCAAATTCATTTTGAAAAAAGTCCCCATGGTTAATCGTATAAGGAACTGTAATGACGATTATTAGTACTAAAAATCCAAAGCACAAGGCATGAAATTTATCAAAAAACTCCATAAAATTATCCTCCTCACCAAACAGACTTCCTACGCGTTATTCTTTAGTTCTAGCCTTTCCAAAACAAACCATTTTAGTAACCAAAATCCGACCACATAGCCAGCCCCTAAGAATATAGCCATTAAAGCTAGCATGGAATTTAGGAAATTAAAGACCACCGCAGACACAAAGGTTAGCACAAAAACATTAAAAGCAATGGTGTCAGAAGCCAAGACTAGAATATAGGGTGTCAACCAGTCTAAGGTTTTGGAATCTAGGAAAAATAAGCGTTTATACATGATAACCTCCTCTATGGCTGAAAAGCAAGCCTTTTGCTTTTTTTACCCCAAGACCCTATGTAGAAAAGTGAGCAAAAACGGGAAGGTCGCTACAATATTATTGATCACATGCACCGCATAGGATGGATAAATACTCTTGGTATAGCGGGTCAAACCGGCAAAGATGATGCCAAATGTCGCAAAGACGAAAATATCTAACAGACTAGGTAAGTTTGAAAAATGAGGAAGAGCAAACAAAATGGAAGGAAGAAGCAAATCAAGGCCAAATCGCGAATGCTTAAAGAAGGCGTGTTGAAGTAATCCCCTATAAATCAACTCTTCCATTAGTGGAGTCAGGAAAAACAGGGTTACATAGATACCTAGCTCAGCAAAGTTGGTCCCACTATAACCGATCAATACGGCCCAACCTTCAGCAGTTGACTGAACATGTTTAGCTATCTGAACGTTAAAAGAGATCTGGAGCACTAGCACTAATACTGTCAAAATCGAATACCAAAGCCATTTTTTTCTTGGAATGTGAAAGAGATAACCATGACCTGTCTTAACCAGAATCCAAATCATGACTCCGCTAAATAGTAAACTCAAGATATTTTGAATCCAGACGAAATTGCCAATCTGGGAAGAAAATTGCCAATAATTTTGGACGATAAGCGTCAGCTGAGAAAGACCAAATACGAAAAATAAGTAAGAGAAGACTGCACTTATTTTGAATAGAAGTTGATACTTTTTCATAGAAATTCTTCCTCATTTCTTGTATTTCAGCCTATATTCCACATAAATGAAAACCCGCTCCTATATAACCACGGTCATGATAACCGCGCGGGCAGTAACCACTTACTGGAAAAGGACCTGAATTTTTTAATATAGGAGGGTAAGAACCGAATGGACTTACCTGATTAGCGTACCCTCTATAAATATCAGATACATCCCCACCCTCTATACGAGCAAGCATTTCATTATCCATAACTGCAAATTGTGACATCATTTTTGTATCCATGACGAATATCTCCTTTTTTATGTTTAATTTTTGTCCTGTTGCAACCTTAACAATGTTAGTATACTACTATTTTTTGAAATTTTCCATCCAAATCATAAATAGTCATCAAAACATCTTGAGGCGTTAAAATAGTCGAAAAAGAAAGCATTTCAGAAATACTTTACCTTTTACCATTCATTTCATATACAATTATAATCTTTTATATATAAAATAAATACACCTATCTTCTCATTCTTATCTACAGGCAAATTCTAGCCATATATTATTACAAACAAATAGTATCATTGCACCTGTTTACCATCTATTTTTATTTATGAATTTTTTGTTTCACTTTAATCATTACAGAAGTCATAAAAAACGCGACAGCCAGCCGAAGCAGTTGGTAACTTTCTTCCTCTCCTGTTTTCGGTAATAATTTTTCATTCGAAGTAATAGATTTGCTTACATAATCAGTCCCCTTAACATCAGTTGAAGGAGTTTTATTTTCTTGAGCAACATCAAAAATAGGTTTAGGAGTTTCCAATTGATTCTTATTGTCTAACATTGCTAAATTGTCAGATTGAGTAGTTTTAGCTTCAGAAGTTGAGTTTGTACTCTTCACTTTCCCACTATTTTCACTATTAGAATTGGGATTAACATTGGATATTTTCATTTCAGTTCTTTTTTCATCACTCATACCTTTGCTGTCACTTACAACTTTATCACTAATATTCATGCTGTCACTTCTAGTATTCTCATCACGGACACTTTCAGTTACTGTTTCCTCAGAAGATTTCACTGTCTCCGTTTGCTTAGGTGAGTTTCTCGAGTACATATAATCATACACCTGTTGTGCAGTTGCTCCGCCACCAACCCATCCAGATGTCGGATGTCCATTTCTTAAATACAAAATTGTTGGTGTTCCTGGAATACCGACTTTTTTAAATAGAAACTCTCTCGCTTCCTCATCAAAATCCTTACCATCCAAATCATAATACTCTAACTTCTTTTCAATCAAGTTATTAAATTCTTTCAATTCAGGAGAAAATTGACGACAATGAGAGCAAGTTTTTCTACCAAAATAAATAGTATGTTCCAATTGATCCTCTGTAAAAGATTGACGAACAGCTTCAATATCTATCTTTTTAAAGTCCGTAACATTGTTCTCATATTCTTCTGGAGTTACAACAGAAGGTTTATGCTCCACCTTTTCCTTAGCCGATGGCAAATCTGGTGCCACAACAGAACTATCATTCGCCTGGATAGATGAAGTAGTAGGATGTTCTTCTGCATATACAACACCCGTAGTAATAGATGCAAATACAAGTGGTACAAGTAATAGCGATTTTATATTTTGTTTCTTCATAAGAATACTCCTTTACATTTGTTATCTTTATCTTACCTTATTTAAGATTACAAATTCATCTAAATCTTAAATGGTCATCGAAACATCTTGAATTGCAAAAACTTCATTATAAAAGAGTAAGTATTGCGAAAACACTTACCCTTTTCTTTTATACTTCATTAAGCTCTACTTTTTATAATACTTCAAGCCCCAAATGAGTAAAAACATGACAATCAAGCAGAGAATATCACCAATATAGGCGATTATTTGTTGGTAGAATTTTCCTGCTGTGATACTTCTATACAAACAAATAATAGACATAAAACCTGTCAAGCCGACGAACATGAGTTGATTGGTTCTAGGACTAACCAAATCATCATTTACGTATATTTAAGAGCATTTCTTTTATGTTAATGTATGTTAGCACTGAAAAGCAAGACAGGCCAATAATATTTAAAATGAACAGTAATGGGTTTAAGTCTCTAAAAAAATTAGCCACTGACACTATAAGAAATACTAACAATACTATAGTCGAAACTATTTTTTTCTTATCCATAATTATTCACTCCATTCCAAGTCAGTCCATCTTATCAACGAAGAGCGATTTTTAACAGAAGGTAGCAGCACCCGTTGCACCTCCACCCCAAAAACCAGCAGCCGCTCCAGATACAGTACCAAAGAAAGGTAGCGTTACAGTGCCCACAGCACCACCAGCAACTCCTCCAGTCAATGCACCTCCAACTACACCAAGTCCACATTTTATCCAACCGCCACCTTCAACGCAAGCAAGCATTTCAGTATCCATAATCTCAAATTGTTCCATCATTTTTGTATTCATGACAAATACTCCTTTTTAATTTTTAATTTTGTCCTGTTGCAACTTTGACAAGTTTAGTATATCATTGTTTTTTAAAATTTTTCATCCAAATCTTGAATTGTCATCGAAACGTCTTGAATTGCAAAAAATTCATTATAAAAGGGTAAGTATTGCGAAAACACTTACCCTTTTCTTTTATACTTCATTAAGCTCTACTTTTTATAATACTTCAAGCCCCACATAAGCAGAAGCATGATGATTAAGTAGAGACAAGCAAGGGCAACTGACCCAGGAACAATCTCACAAAGAATATGATTCTTTTTTAGCAAGAAAAGCTTTCATTTCTTTTCTTTCTTTTTAATTAAAGCAAAATAGATTATAACCGCAATCATATAGGCTATGGTATAAAATAGATTATACCAAATACTCTCCCTAAGCGGATAAAGAAAGATGGACATGATCAGATACAAGATTAAAATGATAAATATTTTTTTCTTCATAAGATTTCCTCCTAAATGTACGCTTTATCTTAGTTTAGCTACAACCTTTACACTGCTAGTATAGCACTCATTTTGATTTTGAATCACTGAAATCATAAATGGTCATCAAAACATCTTGAACAATAGCAAGATTTTTATCTATACAAAAATAGTTATACTCAACAACAATCAAACTAAGGAACTAAACACATATAGTTTAAAATACTTTTTGAGATTTCAAACAATACTGACAAAGTTAATAATAAATCTGTGGTAGTATTTCCCACCTCCACTACTTTACAATTTTATAAGTGTATTGATTAAATAATGTATTAGAAAAAAACGAACAAGACTGTGTTAATAACCTGTCTTATTCGTTTAATTTATTAAACTTGTTCAGGAATTATTTGAAGCAAGATTAGCTGATTAAACAGTCACCTTTTAACATGGAACTGGAGGTGCAGGATTCCATGAACTTTTTGGAATGCATACTGGAGGAACATATGGAGCAGGTTTTATCATCCCTCCGATACTCTTCAAAAGCCCCCAGCCAATACATCCGACATCTGCAATAAAACAGTCATCTCCACCACTAATTGTCTCTAATTCTACTTCATTCAAAGCAATATAATCATTTTTGTTCATTGTTATAATTCATTCCTTTCGTTTCACTCAAGGCACAACACAGAATGAAAAAGTGTTGTGCTCTTTATTTTATTTTGTTTTATAATAATCATGAGAAAGCCTATCACTACTACAAATCACGGGGAGCTGAATAAGTGAGTGGTACAGCCACTACATCGCATGTTTATAGGTGGTCATTCTTTCCATCAAGCACAAGAACTGTGACTATGAGTACGTAAACTTATGATGGAATAAGCGACTCGTTTGCAAAAGAACAGCTTCTATCCGTGCATAGGTCAATAAGTTATATAAATTCTTATACAATACAACACTACTATATCTATACACGAACACAGAACCACTGATGAGGATTTTTCCGGCATTGATTCGTAAAATCATCAATTGCTGTATCAACAATGCTACCTGAAACATAGCCTACCGCTCCCCAAAACAAAGCATCGTCAACTCCAAATATTCCTCCCTCTATCCTATCAAGCATTTCATTATCCATAACAGAAAATTGTTCCATCATTTTTGTATTCATGACAAATACTCCTTTTTATTTTTAATTTTTGTCCTGTTGCAACTTTGACAAGTTTAGTATATCATTGTTTTTTTAAATTTTTCATCCAAATCTTGAATTGTCATCGAAACGTCTTAAATTAGCTTTTTTATTTAAAACTACCTCTAAATTTTTTTAAAAAGATAATTTCTAATCACTTTTTTACCATTCAGGAACTTTCAATGACTATTCAAGATTTCATAAAATATGAACTTATTTTTATGGCATAATATACCTATCTACTATATGAAAGGAATTGCCAATGACTTCTTATAAACGTACATTTGTTCCTCAAATAGATGCGAGAGACTGCGGTGTTGCTGCCTTAGCCTCGATTGCTAAATTCTATGGTTCAGATTTTTCTCTAGCTCACTTGAGAGAACTTGCAAAGACCAATAAAGAAGGGACGACTGCTCTTGGCATTGTAAAAGCCGCTGATGAAATGGGCTTTGAAACAAGACCTGTTCAAGCAGATAAAACGCTATTTGACATGAGTGATGTCCCCTATCCATTTATCGTTCACGTTAACAAAGAAGGAAAACTCCAACATTACTATGTTGTCTATCAAACAAAGAAAGACTATCTGGTTATTGGTGATCCTGACCCTTCTGTAAAAATCACCAAAATGTCAAAAGAACGCTTTTTCTCTGAATGGACTGGAGTAGCTATTTTTCTAGCTCCCAAACCCAGCTATCAACCCCATAAAGATAAAAAGAATGGTCTACTAAGCTTCCTTCCTCTGATTTTCAAACAAAAATCTCTCATTGCTTACATCGTTCTCTCAAGTTTATTGGTCACGATTATCAATATAGGTGGTTCTTATTATCTCCAAGGAATCTTAGATGAATACATCCCAAATCAGATGAAATCAACTTTAGGAATCATCTCAGTTGGTCTGGTTATAACCTATATCCTCCAACAAGTCATGAGCTTCTCCAGAGATTATCTCCTAACCGTTCTGAGTCAAAGATTAAGCATTGATGTGATTTTATCCTATATTCGCCATATTTTTGAACTTCCTATGTCTTTCTTTGCGACACGTCGTACAGGAGAAATCATTTCACGGTTCACAGATGCTAACTCTATTATAGATGCCTTGGCTTCTACCATTCTCTCTCTTTTTCTGGATGTTTCCATTCTGATTCTTGTAGGGGGCGTCTTACTGGCACAAAACCCTAATCTCTTCCTTCTTTCTCTTACTTCCATTCCTATATACATGTTCATCATCTTTTCTTTTATGAAGCCTTTCGAAAAAATGAACCATGATGTCATGCAAAGTAATTCTATGGTTAGCTCTGCCATTATCGAAGATATCAACGGGATTGAAACTATAAAGTCGCTCACGAGTGAAGAAAATCGCTATCAAAATATAGACAGCGAGTTTGTAGATTATTTGGAAAAATCCTTTAAGCTCAGTAAATATTCTATTTTACAAACGAGTTTAAAGCAGGGAACAAAATTAGTTCTGAATATCCTTATCCTATGGTTTGGCGCTCAATTAGTCATGTCGAGTAAAATTTCTATCGGTCAGCTGATTACCTTTAACACACTTCTTTCTTACTTTACAACTCCTATGGAAAATATTATCAACCTCCAAACCAAACTCCAATCTGCGAAGGTCGCTAATAACCGCTTGAACGAGGTCTATCTAGTCGAATCTGAATTTCAAGTTCAAGAAAACCCTGTTCATTCACATTTTTTGATGGGCGATATTGAATTTGATGACCTTTCTTATAAGTATGGTTTTGGACGAGATACCTTAACAGATATTAATCTCACGATTAAACAAGGAGATAAGGTTAGCCTAGTTGGAGTCAGTGGTTCTGGTAAAACAACTTTAGCCAAAATGATTGTCAATTTCTTTGAACCCTACAAAGGGCATATTTCCATCAATCATCAGGATATTAAAAACATTGATAAGAAAGTCTTGCGCCGTCATATTAATTACCTGCCCCAACAAGCCTATATCTTTAATGGCTCTATCTTGGAAAACTTAACTTTGGGCGGTAACAATATGATTAGCCAAGAAGATATTCTAAGAGCTTGTGAATTAGCTGAAATCCGTCAAGACATTGAAAGAATGCCTATGGGCTATCAAACTCAGCTCTCTGATGGAGCTGGTCTATCAGGAGGACAGAAGCAACGAATAGCCCTCGCTCGTGCTCTTTTAACTAAAGCTCCTGTTTTAATACTAGATGAAGCTACTAGCGGTCTTGATGTCTTGACTGAGAAAAAGGTTATAGATAATCTTATGTCCCTAACTGATAAAACCATTCTCTTTGTAGCCCATCGTCTCAGTATAGCCGAACGAACTAACCGTGTCATTGTTCTTGACCAGGGGAAAATCATTGAAGTTGGTAGTCACCAAGAGTTAATGCAGGCGCAAGGCTTCTACCATCATCTATTCAATAAATAAGGAGAATGTCATGAATTCTAATCTTTTTAGAAGCGTCGAGTTTTATCAGAGACGTTACCATAACTATGCGACAGTGTTAATTATACCTCTTTCATTACTGTTTACTTTCATCTTGATTTTCTCCCTTGTTGCCACAAAAGAAATTACTGTTACTTCCCAAGGAGAAATCGCCCCTACAAGTGTCATTGCATCCATTCAGTCAACCAGTGATAATCCTATCCTAGCTAATCATTTAGTGGCAAATCAAGTAGTTGAAAAAGGAGACTTACTCATCAAATACTCTGAAACAATGGAAGAAAGTCAGAAAACTGCCTTAGAAACTCAATTACAAAGACTTGAGAAGCAAAAAGAAGGACTTGGAATTTTGAAACAAAGTTTAGAAAAAGCGACTGATCTTTTTTCTGGCGAGGATGAATTTGGCTACCATAATACCTTTATGAATTTTACTAAACAATCCCATGATATTGAACTGGGTATCTCAAAGACTAACACTGAAGTTTCAAATCAAGCTAATCTTGCCAATAGCAGTTCATCAGCCATCGAACAAGAAATTACAAAAGTTCAACAACAAATTGGAGAATATCGAGAATTGAGAGATACTATCATAAATAAAAGGGCTCGCTTACCAACTGGCAATCCGCACCAGTCAATTTTGAATCGTTATCTTGTAGCCTCACAAGGACAAACACAAGGAACTGCAGAGGAGCCATTTTTATCTCAAATTAATCAAAGTATTGCAGGTCTTGAATCATCTATCGCAAGCCTCAAAATTCAGCAAGCTGGTATCGGAAGTGTAGCAACTTATGATAACAGTTTAGCAACCAAAATTGAAATACTCCGCACTCAGTTTTTACAGACAGCCTCACAGCAACAACTAACCGTGGAGAACCAATTAACAGAATTAAAAGTACAGCTAGATCAAGCGACACAGCGCTTAGAAAACAATACCTTAACCGCCCCAAATAAAGGTATCATTCATCTGAACAGTGAATTTGAAGGTAAAAATAGAATTCCAACTGGTACAGAAATTGCTCAAATATTCCCTATCATCACAGATACAAGAGAAGTACTAATCACTTACTACGTAGCTTCTGACTATCTACCTCTACTAGATAAAGGACAAACTGTAAGATTAAAACTGGAGAAGATTGGAAATCACGGCATTACCATCATCGGCCAACTTCAGACAATTGATCAAACTCCTACCAGAACAGAGCAAGGCAATCTCTTTAAATTAACCGCTCTTGCAAAACTATCTAATAATGATAGTAAACTCATCCAATACGGCTTACAAGGTCGCGTCACTAGTGTAACTGCAAAGAAAACATATTTTGATTATTTCAAAGATAAAATTTTAACCCATTCTGATTAATTTTCAGATAACACTCTATAACTATTTATTATCTTATCAAAAAGGAGAATCATAACATGGATAAGAAACAAAACCTAACTTCATTTCAAGAACTAACAACTACTGAACTCAACCAGATTACAGGTGGAGGACTGTGGGAAGATATCTTATACAGCCTTAATATAATTAAGCATAACAATACGAAAGGACTTCATCATCCAATACAACTATAAAAAATAAGACCGAGTAACAAGAACTCTCGGTCTTATTTTTTTCATCATTCTGTAGGTATCATAGTAAGCACCTGACGAAAGACTTGATCTTGACAGGTAGTATTTAAACTGGCATTGGGATAACTTTCCACAATCTTCATAACGGTATAGAGACCGACACCTCTCTCCTCCCCTTTAGAACTAACTCCAAAGGAGAAGATTTCAGAAATATCTATGCCCTCTTCTTTGATGGAATTTTCGATGATGAAGGTCTCCTGTGCTCCACTTTTTAAAAAGGCAATTGAAACATGAGGTTGACCGGCCTCTGCACTCGCTTCAATAGCATTATCACAAAGGATAGACACAATGGTTAGAAAATCAAGTAGGCTCATCCCCTCAACCTGAATCTCTTCAGGAACTTCGACATTAAAGACAATGTCCTTTTCTCTAGCTTTTATAAATTTTCCAGCTAGGAGACTTTTGAGGGCACGATCCCGAACATTCACCAATCGGCCAAGGTCATATTTATTGTCCTGCAATTTTTTACTAGAATCCTTTAAGACCAAGTCATAGACCTCTTTTATCTGCTCCATATCCTCCTCTTCAATACCCAGACCTAAACTGGTCAAGAGGTTGGTGTAGTCATGGCGAAAACTCCTTACTTCCTTGTAAAGTTCCTCTATATGCCGACTATAGCGTTCCATATCTCTATAGCGCAAGACCTGCTCTTGGTCCAGTCTATCATGGAGTTTGTCCTTCAAATAGGTATCCAATTTCTTGATAACCCCCATAAAAAATAGGAGGTAGAACACTAGGATGAGATGGCGAACAGTCGTTGATTGAATACCTTGCTCATATTCAAAGTAAGACAGACTTTGTATCACCAAATAGTAAGCCCCCATTATCCAGTTAATCTTAGTCAGGGACTTTTGAAAACCTGTATCGAGAATCTCCCTTCTCAAACTAGTAAAATCATAGTCCAACCATTTCAAAAAGGCTAGAGAAATGAAGAAATTGAAAATTATTATACATAACCCAGTAAATGAGTAGCCATCATATACTTGCCCTTGTCCCAAAAATGGAAGCACAAAATAGGAGACTCCTCTATAAAAGAGATTCACCAATATCATTGGAAAGAGACCATAAAAGAAAAGGAGTTTTTTAGGAAGCCCTCTTAACAATAAGAAAGACAAGCATATGCCGTACAAGGGTTCCATAAAATAAGATAGGTAAACATTTCCTACCATATAGCCAATCATTACAAAAACAAAGGCCAACAGTATCTTCAAAAGAAAGGCTTTAAAAATCCTCTCGAAAGTAAGATTAATTCCATCTACCTTAAAGAAAATGACAATTTCTAGCCCATTAGTAATAAGTGTATGCAATAATATCCAAACAATATTCATAAACTCTCCTAGTTCAGTGTAAGTTATTAATAGCCTCAGACACTTCCCTGACCTTATAACGCGCGATCAGACAACTTCCACCATTGGGAAAGAAAAGGAGTTTTTCTTTCTTATCCAAATGCACCACATTTGCAGGATTGATGAGAAAAGAGCGATGGCACTGCAAGAGACGGGGCTCCTGCTTGAAAACCTCCTCTAAACTCGCTGTAAATTCCAGCCTGTCTGTCTTGGTATAAAGAATAACACGATGGGCTCTGGGCGACGTTTCGAGATAGTAAACCTCTTTAAAAGGATACTGGAATTGAGCAAATTTTGATTTAAAGTAAAAGCAATCTTCCGCCAGACTTTTACTATCTTGATTATTGGCATAGAGGAGGGCTGTCTCGATACGAGATTCAAACTTCTCTGCCGAAAGGGCCTTATCAATATAGTCCAAAGCAGACACTTGGTAGCGAAAGGACAGGGGCATAAACTCCGAGTGAGTCGTCACAAAGACGATGAGGGCATAGGGGTCTCGATCCCGAATCTTTCTAGCCACTTCCAGCCCTTTCATCTCCTCATTTCGAATCTCAATATCCAAAAAGAATAGCTGATGAGCCCCCTTCTCATGCACCTCTGCCAGCAATTGATCTGGCTTACCAAAAACTTCAAAAGAACTCAGAGTGATATGATGTTCCTTCAAAAGTTTCTCAATGGTCGTTTCAATCCTAGTCTGTTGGGAAAAATCATCCTCTAAAACAAATATTCTCATCTTTTTACTCTCCTTGTTTCAACCATTTTTGACGAATTTCTCTATAGCGACGTCTGGCATACTTGACAGCGTATTGACCTTCTTCTCCGAGAAAAAGGATTCTTTCTTGAAAATCAATCGATTTTAATTTATCAAGATTAACCAAACAATTTCGATGACATCTCATCAAGGTTTCCCCACATTGGTTCTCAAGATTACTTAAATTTTGAAGCATATTAAAACTAGCTTCTTCTGTAACAATCTGTACGGTATGGGCTTTAGTTGGATGTGTTTGGATATAGTAGATATCGTCGATGTTTACTTTATAAACTGTTTTCTGTGTCTGAATAATCATATGTTTCATTGAATTCTCCTCCTAAGAAAAGAATAACAGAAAAGTTCTCACACAAGCGCACCCAATCCTAAACAGTCTTTGAAAGCTCCTAAAAGGATTATTTTTCCATAACATCATGATGAGGTTACAACTATTTTATCATAAAATCTTAACAGGACCATTCAGGAAATTTCAAGGACAATTAAAGATTTGATGGTGAAAAAGGAGATAAAAGTGATAAACTGACAGTATCAAAATACAGTTGCTAGAAACAAGACTGGCACCCAGATTAAAGGAGGCATTCTCATGACAGATACAGACCCTATCAAAAGAGCTCAGACTTTGATTACTGACTTAAACAAAGCCTACCAAGCATGCAGACAGGCAACCGCTGACGACGTCCGCTTTCAGGAGCAATTAAACTCTATTCTTGGCTTTCTAGCAAAGGCTGAGACAGTGGATAATCGAGTCTTGATTGAACTGGAAAAATTTTACCAGACTTCCAGTCTTCTCATGGGACTCAGCGCTCTTGATCCAGATGCTCCCACTCGCGCCGCTTGGCGGGCCTATGATCGCTTTCACTTTGACCAAGTCAAGACCAAGTTGAGTCTCTACGGGCCAACCATTATCCTGTAGCAACTAAAAAGAAGCTGAGACAAACTGAACTCAACTTCTTTTTTAATATCATATAAGCAATGTTAGTCCTGCATCTGACGTTTTACTTGATAAGGTAAGTACAAGACTAGTAAAACCAAACCAGCTCCCAGTAAGGCTAGAAGGGCTAGTTTTTCTTGGAAGGTAATCAACCCAACAACTAATTCCACTACTAAGACCAAACTGGTCAATCCTCTGACTACAGCCTGCAAGCCTTTTTCCTTTTGCCCCTTGTCCAGCGGAAAGAGTTGGGTCAAATACTGGTAGTCAAAGGCATGATATAGGGCCAGCAACTGGAAGAGCAAGAGGTAGTTAAAGAGAACCACCACTGCTGTCGCAATCCAAGCTTGCTCGATAAAGACCTGTGCCAGTATGGAAAGCAAGAGCAGACGGAGACTGAGCGCAAAAAGATCTCCATTTCGCAGATAAGAACGCAGATAGAGATTTTGCCAAATCTTTCCAGGCACCTTCTGAACAGTCTTTAGGATAAAATCCAGATAAGCACGGCGCTTGACGCTGTTTGAAATTCCCTTTACCTGCGTAAAGAGGGCAAAGAAACGAAGCAAGACTTGCTTGCGCTTGCTTTCTTGGGAAATGACATAGTCCCAGTCCAGTCCAGTTTCCGTGAAAAATTTACTAGCCTTTTGACGAAAGAGGAAATATTTACCTACTCCCAATAAAAGCACATAGACCAGAAAAACAGGCAAACCATAACCCATTGCCAAAAATAAAGGCGCAAATAACAGCAAGAAAAGGGTCTGTACAAAAAGCCAAAAGACTAGGGAAATGCCAGTTTGACGCTTGAGATGGAGTTTGATTTCCTCTTCTCCGACCAAGAGAAAGAGCTTGTCTGGAGCCTCCATATAGGTGGCAATTCCTCCCCAAAGCAAAAACAAAACAGAGGTAATTCCTACAAACAAAAGAATTGGCCAATGGTTTTCAGGAAAATGTTGTAAGAGTTGACTGTACTGGTAGGCTAGAAAGCCCAGCAGGACAAGCAGGAACAAGACAAAGTGGTCATTGAGAACATAGCGCAGATAACCGACACACTCCTTACGAAAAGCCTGCTTTCTCTTTAAAAACAAGTCTTTCATAGCTCCTCCTCTTTGGTCAGAGCCAAGTAAATATCATTCAAACTAGCCTCAGGCATGTTAAAGGCTTCGCGCAGTTGCAAGAGATTCCCCTTAGCACGCACCTCACCCTTGTGGAGAATGACAAAGGCATCACACATCTTCTCCGCCGAATCCAGCACGTGGGTACTCATAAGAATGGACTTGCCCTTTTGCTTTTCCACTTCCAAAAGCTGAATCAAGTCCGCAATAGCCAGCGGATCAAGACCAAGGAAAGGCTCATCCACGATGAAAAGACTCGGATCCACCACAAAAGCACAGATAATCATGACCTTCTGCTTCATCCCTTTTGAAAAATGAACAGGAAACCAGTCTAATTTCTGGTCCAGACGGAACATTTTTAGCAAGGGCTCTACTCGCTCAAAAGCCACTTTCTGCTCAATACCATAAGCCATGGCAACCGTTTCGATATGCTCTCTGAGGGTCAACTCCTCATACAGGCTGGGCGTTTCTGGAATGTAGCCAATTTGCTTGCGGTAACTTGTCGCATCTTCTTGCAGGGTCAATCCATTGATATTGATGGAGCCACTATAAGGTGTCAACAGACCGATAATCTCATTAATAGTCGTCGATTTACCAGCACCATTAAGACCAATCAGACCGACCAGCTGCCCACTTTCAACAGTAAAGGACACATCTTTCAAAACAGGAACATGAACATAGCCACCTGTCAGGTTTTTAATTTCTAACATATTTTCTCCAAATCTGGTATAATATAGCTATATTATATCAAAATTCAATACAGTAGAGGTAGATTTTATGTCAGATTGCATTTTTTGTAAAATCATCGCAGGGGAAATTCCTGCTTCAAAAGTATATGAAGATGAGCAGGTTCTTGCCTTTCTTGATATCTCTCAAGTGACACCAGGACACACCTTGGTCGTTCCAAAAGAACACTATCGCAATCTTTTGGAAATGAACGCTACTAGCGCCAGCCAACTCTTTGCCCAAGTACCAAAAGTAGCTCAAAAAGTCATGAAAGCTACCAAGGCTGCTGGCATGAATATCATTGCCAACTGTGAAGAAGTCGCTGGTCAAACAGTCTTCCATACCCACGTTCACCTCGTGCCTCGCTACAGTGCGGACGATGACCTCAAGATTGATTTTATCGCCCACGAACCAGACTTTGACAAACTCACTCAAGTCGCTGAAACTATCAAAAACGCCTAAGGAGTTGCCATGAAATTATCCAACCTACTGCTATTTGCAGGAGCTGCAGCCGGAAGTTATCTGGTCACAAAAAATCGCCAAACCATCACAGATGAAGTCTTGAATACCACTGACCGCGTTCAAGCCATCAAAGATGATGTGGATATTATCCAAAACAGCCTGCAAATCATCGACCAACAAAAAGAACTTATCAAGGAATACCAAGAAGACCTGACTTACAAGTTTAAGGTCTTGGAAAAAGATATCCAAACTAGACTAGCTGTGATTAAAGAAACACAGGAAACTGAAGATAAGTAAAAAGAGCCAGTCGGCTCTTTTTTAAAACGTAAACAAGTTATATCCCATCAACTATACATCATAATTTAGGCAACTCATACTCAATAAAAATCAAAGAGCAAACTAGAAAGCTAGGCGCAGGCTGCTCAAAACACCGTTTTGAGGTTGTGAATAGAACTGACAAAGTCAGCTCAAAACACAGTTTTGAGGTTGTAGACAAGCCGACGCTGACGTGGTTTGAGGAGATTTTTAAAGAGTATCATTCACCATTTCACAACTAAATCGAAGATTTTCCGCCGTACTGAAAACGAGTCTGGGATAAAAGTCTAATCTTCAATATAAAAAGCGAACAAAACGAGTTATCTGACACTCAGAATTCTGTCTTGTTCGCTTTTTTATCTAATCTATCGATTTTTAAAATTTATAATAAAGAATTCCTGAAATCAAAATCTTTTTGTCTCAGACTCGTCCGGAAACTTTGAGACCTAGGCTCAAAGTTTAGGTATGGAACTTCGAAGAAGATCGCTACCGTCCGTCATTACTTAAGGAAAGTCTTAAAAAATCTATAAACAAAAAGAGCCACTCGGCTCTTTTTGTTTATACTCAATGAAA